>NZ_JBWCAM010000017.1:0-47861 GCF_056175065.1 Pseudomonas sp. JC1203 | reverse complement strand
GGGGGGGGGTGGGGGGGGGGGGGGGGGGGGCGGGGGGGGGGGGGGGGGGGGGCCCCCCCCCCCCCCCCCGGCTCCTACCGGGGGTGTTGTAGGTCAGCGGCGACGGAACAGCGGCAGCGGTTCGTCAGTGGCGGCCTGGTAGGTCACCGAGAAGTCTTTCAGGCTTTCCAGCGCCTCGTACGGGTCTTTGTCCGCGCGCAGGGCGAAGGCATCGAAGCCGCAGCGGGCCAGGTAGAACAGCTGGTCGCGCAGTACGTCGCCAATGGCGCGCAACTCACCCTTGAACTGGTAGCGGTCACGCAGCAGGCGCGCGTTGGAGTAGTTGCGCCCGTCGGTGAAGGCCGGGAAGTTCAGGGCGATGACCTGGAACTGGGCGACGTCGTCACCGATTTCCTCGGCTTCTTCATCGCTGTCCAACCACACGCCCAGGCCGCCGTCGCGGGCCTTGAGGGCGTGAGCGTGCTCGCGCCACAGGGCCAGCGGCACGATCAGGTCGTCGCAGTTGCTGATGCCGTCCAGCGTCGCGTCCTTGGGCAGCAGGTGCCAGGTTTCGTCGACGACGGCGTTGTTCTTAATGATTCGCTGCATAGACGCGTTCCTTGAACAGATCGATACCGATGCGCTGGTAGGTGTCGATGAAACGTTCATCTTCAGTGCGTTGTTCGATGTACACGTCGATCAGCTTGCTGATGACGTCGGGCATGGCTTCCTGGGCGAACGAGGGGCCGAGGATCTTGCCCAGGCTGGCGTCGCGGCTGGCGCTGCCACCCAGGGACACCTGGTAGAACTCCTCGCCTTTCTTGTCCACGCCCAGAATGCCGATGTGGCCCACGTGGTGGTGACCACAGGCGTTCATGCAGCCGGAAATGTTCAGGTCCAGCTCGCCGATGTCGAACAGGTAGTCCAGGTCGTCGAAGCGGCGCTGGATGGATTCGGCAATCGGGATCGACTTGGCGTTGGCCAGCGAGCAGAAATCGCCACCCGGGCAGCAGATGATGTCGGTCAGCAGGCCGATGTTCGGCGTGGCGAAACCACCTTCGCGCAGTTCCAGCCACAGTTCGTGCAGGCGGCTCTGCTCGACGTCGGCGAGGATGATGTTCTGCTCGTGGGAGGTGCGCAGCTGGCCGAAGCTGTAGCGGTCGGCCAGGTCGGCGACGGCGTCCAGCTGCTTGTCGGTCAGGTCGCCAGGGGCGACGCCGGTAGGCTTGAGCGACAGGGTCACGGCCACGTAGCCCGGCTTCTTGTGGGCCAGGGTGTTGCGCACGCGCCAGCGGGCAAAGCCCGGGTGCTCGACGTCGAGGGCGGCCAGTTCGGCGGCGAAGTCAGGCAGGGCCTTGTATTCGGGGTCGACGAAGTGCTTGGCCACGCGCTGCAGTTCGGCTTCGGTCAGCGTGGTGCTGCCGCCGCGCAGGTGTTCCATCTCGGCGTCGACCTTCTGGGCAAACACCTCGGGGGTGAGGGCCTTGACCAGGATCTTGATGCGCGCCTTGTACTTGTTGTCCCGGCGGCCATAGCGGTTGTACACCCGCAGGATGGCATCCAGATAGCTGAGCAGGTCTTGCCACGGCAGGAATTCGTTGATGAACGAACCCACCACCGGCGTACGGCCCAGGCCGCCACCTACCAATACGCGGAAGCCCAGTTCGCCGGCTTCGTTGTGCACGGGCTCAAGGCCGATATCGTGCACTTCAATGGCGGCGCGGTCGCTGCTGGCGCCGTTTACGGCAATCTTGAACTTGCGTGGCAAGTAGGCGAATTCAGGGTGGAAGGTGGTCCACTGGCGGACGATTTCACACCATGGGCGCGGGTCGATCACCTCGTCCGCGGCGACGCCGGCGAACTGGTCGGTGGTGACGTTGCGCAGGCAGTTGCCGCTGGTCTGGATGGCGTGCATCTGCACAGTGGCCAGTTCAGCCAGGATGTCCGGGATGTCTTCCACCGCCGGCCAGTTGAACTGCACGTTCTGGCGAGTACTGATGTGGGCATAGCCCTTGTCGTAGTCGCGGGCGATCTTGGCCATCATGCGCGTCTGACGCGAGGTCAGCTGGCCGTAAGGCACGGCCACCCGCAGCATGGGCGCGAAGCGCTGGATATAGAGGCCATTTTGCAGGCGCAGCGGGCGGAACTCTTCTTCGCTGAGTTCCCCGGCCAGGTAGCGTCGGGTCTGGTCACGGAACTGCTTGACGCGGTCCTCGATGATCCGTTGATCGTACTCGTCGTAAACGTACATAGGTGTCCTGTTCTCAGGCTGCTTACAGCAAATCTGCGCGCACGGCCGCGCACTCCTAACGGAGCCGACGAAAGATACCAGTTTAGGGTTATGCGCAAAAGTGATGTTTGAATATAAGGAAAGAACCAAAAGTACTAACCTTAGTACTTTAGTCTCAAGTCCATACTTGCCGTGGGGGCAAGGCTGAACTTTACTGCGAAGGCGTCCTGATAAAAATCATAAAGAGGCGAACGCACCATGAGCAACCCCGTGAAAAGCCGCAAACCCGATAGCAGCGTCGACGCCTGGGCGATTCTGTTTTTGATTATCCTCGTTGTTTCTGCCGCCGTGTTCTGGGTGAGCCACCAGTAACTTCCCCTTGGCAGCTGCCGTCAGGCTGCGTCAGGGCCTGGACGCGGCCTGGCGGCCGCTGCTACGTGGCGAGGTGGATTACCAGCTTTACCAGGCCGAACAACCCCAACGCAAACACCACCGTGCACAGGATGCCCAGCACAATGAAGTGCGCAGGCTTGCCGTGGGTGAAGTCGCGCTCGCGGTTCTTGTGGCTCTGCACGCCGAAGGCGGCAGCGACGATGCTGTGCAGCATCTGCCAGAGGGTAGGGGGCTTGGAGTCGGCCATGACGGGCATTCCCGGACGGATATGCCCAAGCGTAGCAGCAACTCTCCTGTGGGAGCTGGCTTGCCAGCGAGCTTTTAGGGCCTCAACAGCTCGCTGGCAAGCCAGCTCCCACACCTGTAGCAGCTGCTACAGGGGAGCGGGGCTTACGCGTCGTAGCCCAGGTTTGGCGACAACCAGCGTTCGCTGATGGTCAGGTCCTGGCGCTTGCGGGCGCTGTAGGCCTGCACCTGGTCCTTGTCGACCTTGCCCACGGCGAAGTACTGCGCCTGTGGGTGGGCGAAGTACCAGCCGCTGACGGCCGCTGCCGGGAACATGGCGAAGTGCTCGGTCAGGGTCACGCCGCTCTGGCCGTTGTGGTCCAGCAGTTCGAACAGGGTGCCTTTTTCGGTGTGGTCAGGGCAGGCCGGGTAGCCCGGGGCCGGGCGGATGCCTTTGTACTGCTCCTTGATCAGCGCCTCGTTGTCGAGCGCCTCGTCCTTGTCGTAACCCCAGTGCTCCTTGCGCACCTGCTGGTGAAGCCACTCGGCGCAGGCTTCGGCCAGGCGGTCGGCCAGGGCCTTGACCATGATCGAGTTGTAGTCGTCGCCCTTGTCCTGGTAGGCCTTGGCCACTTCCTCGGCGCCGATGCCGGCGGTGGTGATGAAGCCACCCACGTAGTCGGTGACGCCGCTTTCCTTCGGCGCCACGAAGTCAGCCAGGCTGAAGTTCGGCTTGCCGTCGGGCTTGATGGTCTGCTGGCGCAGGTGGTGCAGGCGCGCCAGCGGGCGGCCGTCGTCGGCGTACACTTCGATGTCGTCGTGGTCCACCTGGTTGGCTGGCCAGAAGCCGAACACCGCGCGGGCGCTGATCAGCTTCTCGTCGATCAGCTTGCGCAGCATGACCTTGGCGTCCTCGAACAGGGCCGTGGCCGCTTCGCCCACCACCTCGTCAGTGAGGATGCGCGGGAACTTGCCCGCCAGGTCCCAGGAGATGAAGAACGGCGTCCAGTCGATGTACTCGGCCAGCACGTTCAGGTCGATGTCATCCAGCACCTTGGCACCGGTGAAAGTCGGCTTGGCCGGCTGGTAGCTGGCCCAGTCGAAGTTGGCCTTGGCGGCGATCGCCTGCTCGTAGCTCAGGCGCTCGGTGCGGGCGCTGCGGTTGGCGGTGCGTTCGCGCACGTCCACGTAGTCCAGGCGGGTGCGCTCGACGAAGCCGGGCTTGAGTTCCTTGGACAGCAGCTGGGTAGCCACGCCCACGGCGCGCGAGGCGTCGGTGACGTAGACCACGGCGTCGTTGCTGTACTTGGGCTCGATCTTCACCGCAGTGTGGGCCTTGGAGGTGGTGGCGCCACCGATCATCAGCGGCAGGTGGAAGCCCTGGCGCTGCATTTCGCGGGCCACGTGCACCATCTCGTCCAGCGACGGGGTGATCAGCCCGGACAGGCCGATGATGTCGCACTTCTCTTCCTTGGCCACCTGCAGAATGCGCTCGGCCGGCACCATCACGCCCAGGTCGACGATGTCATAGCCGTTGCAACCCAGCACCACGCCGACAATGTTCTTGCCGATGTCGTGCACGTCGCCCTTCACCGTTGCCATCAGGATCTTGCCCTTGGCTTCCGGTTTGTCGCCCTTTTCCTCTTCGATGAAGGGGATCAGGTGCGCCACGGCCTGTTTCATCACGCGCGCCGACTTGACCACCTGCGGCAGGAACATCTTGCCCGAGCCGAACAGGTCGCCAACGATGTTCATGCCCGACATCAACGGGCCCTCGATTACCTCGATAGGGCGCTTGAACGACTGGCGCGACAGCTCGGTGTCTTCGACGATGTGGGTGGTGATGCCCTTGACCAGCGCGTGCTCCAGGCGCTTGTTGACCTCCCAGGTGCGCCACTCTTCGGTCTCCGCTTCCTTGACGCTGCCGTCACCCTTGTATTTGTCGGCGATGGCCAGCAGGGCGTCGGTGCCTTCCGGGGTGCGGTTGAGCACCACGTCTTCCACCGCGTCACGCAGTTCCTGCGGGATCTGGTCGTAGATTTCCAGCTGGCCGGCGTTGACGATACCCATGGTCAGGCCGTTGCGGATCGCGTACAGCAGGAACACCGAGTGAATCGCCTCGCGCACCGGGTTGTTGCCGCGGAACGAGAACGACACGTTGGACACGCCGCCGCTGCTCAGCGCATAGGGCAGCTCGTCACGAATGAAGGCGCAGGCGTTGATGAAGTCGACGGCGTAGTTGTTGTGTTCCTCGATGCCGGTGGCCACCGCGAAGATGTTCGGGTCGAAGATGATGTCTTCCGGCGGGAAGCCCACCACGTCCACCAGGATGTCGTAGCTGCGTTTGCAGATCTCTTTCTTGCGCGCCTCGGTGTCGGCCTGGCCGGCTTCGTCGAAGGCCATCACCACCACGGCGGCGCCGTAGCGCTTGCACAGCTTGGCGTGATGAATGAAAGCGTCCACGCCTTCCTTCATGCTGATGGAGTTGACGATGCCCTTGCCCTGGATGCACTTGAGGCCGGCTTCGATCACTTCCCACTTGGAGGAGTCGATCATGATCGGCACGCGGGAAATGTCCGGCTCGCCGGCGATCATGTTGAGGAAGGTCACCATGGCCTTCTTCGAGTCCAGCATGCCCTCGTCCATGTTGATGTCGATCACCTGGGCGCCGGCTTCAACCTGCTGCAGAGCCACTTCCAGCGCTTCGGTGTAGTTCTCTTCGCGGATCAGGCGGGCGAACTTGGCGGAACCGGTGATGTTGGTGCGCTCGCCGACGTTGACGAACAGCGAGTTGCGATCGATGGTGAACGGCTCCAGGCCCGACAGGCGGCAGGCCCGCGGAATGTCCGGGATGGCGCGTGGCTTGTGCTTGGCCACGGCTTCGGCGATGGCCTGGATGTGGCCCGGGGTGGTGCCGCAGCAACCGCCGATGATGTTCAGGAAGCCGCTGGCAGCGAACTCCTCGACCACCACGGCCATCTCGGCCGGGGTCTCGTCGTACTCGCCGAAGGCGTTCGGCAGGCCGGCGTTGGGGTGCGCGGAGACGTGGGTGCCGGCCTTGGTCGACAGCTCTTCCAGGTATGGCCGCAGGTCTTTGGCGCCCAGCGCGCAGTTCAGGCCGACGGAGATCGGGTTGGCGTGGCGCACCGAGTTCCAGAAGGCTTCGGTGGTCTGGCCCGACAGGGTGCGGCCCGAGGCGTCGGTGATGGTGCCGGAGATCATGATCGGCAGGCTGAAGCCGATCTTCTCGAACACGCCCTGCACGGCGAAGATCGCCGCCTTGGCGTTCAAGGTGTCGAAGATGGTCTCGATCAGGATCAGGTCGGCGCCGCCCTCGATCAGGCCTTCGGTGGCCTCGGTGTAGTTTTCCACCAGCTCGTCGAAGGTGACGTTGCGGTAGCCGGGGTCATTCACGTCCGGGGAAATGGAGCAGGTGCGGCTGGTCGGGCCCAGCACGCCGGCGACGAAGCGCGGCTTGTGCGGCGTTTCCAGGGTCTTGGCGTCGGCCACTTCACGGGCGATGCGTGCGCCTTCAACGTTCAGCTCGTAGACCAGGGATTCCATGCCGTAGTCGGCCTGGGACACCTGGGTGGCGTTGAAGGTGTTGGTTTCGAGGATGTCGGCGCCGGCGTCCAGGTAGGCCTTCTCGATGGCGGCAATGACGTCCGGGCGGCTCAGCAGCAGCAGGTCGTTGTTGCCCTTGACGTCGCTGGGCCAGTCGGCGAAGCGCGTACCACGATAGTCGGCTTCCTCCAGGCGGTAGCTTTGGATCATAGTGCCCATGCCGCCATCGAGAATCAGGATGCGCTCTTTGAGGGCTTGCTGAAGTGCTTGGAGACGAGCGCTGCGGTCAGACATAGGGCTACCTGTCAGGACAAAAACAAAAAGAAAGCGAATATATAAGGTGCGAAATCATAACAAACCTGCGCGCTTTTAAACGCTTCTACCTTTTACATGAATTCGGCTCATGTTGGAGGGGCGCCGCCACAGGTAGAATTGCCACTGCTAATACACAATCAGGACACCGCCACATGGTGCATCGCTTCCTTGCCGCCGCAGTCACACTGTTTGCCTGCCTGACCGCGCACGCGCAAGACCCCGTCGCCAGCCCGGCGATTTCGTACACCCGTGACATCCAGCCTATCCTCACCGAAAAGTGCGTGGCCTGCCATGCCTGCAACGATGCTGCCTGCCAGTTGAACCTGGGCAGTGCCGAGGGTGCCACCCGTGGGGCCAGCAAGGTGCCGGTGTACCAGGGCGACCGCAGCACGGCCGTGGCGCCGTCGCGCATTTTCTATGACGCCCAGGGCGAGGACGCCTGGCGCCGCAAGGGTTTCTACTCGGTGCTCGACGCCCAGGGCAGCCAGGCCGCGCTGATGGCGCGCATGCTGGAGCTGGGGCACAAGAACCCGTTGCCGCCCAATTCCAAGTTGCCCGACAACATCATGCTGGGCCTGAACCGCACCAACATGTGCCCGATGCCCGGCGAGTTCGACGCCTACGCCGCTGCCCATGTGCATGAAGGCATGCCCCTGGGCGTGACCGGCCTTACCGATGCCCAGTACGCCACCGTGCAGCGCTGGATAGCGGCCGGCGCGCCGGTCGACCAGCAGGCGCTGAAGGCCAGCCCCAAGGAGGCCGCGCAGATCGCCGAGTGGGAGGCGCTGCTCAACCGCCCAGGTTCCACCGAGGCGCTGGTGGGCCGTTGGCTGTATGAGCACCTGTTCCTGGCGCACATCTATTTCGTTGGCGGCGAGCCGGGCCACTTCTTCCAGTGGGTGCGCTCGCGCACGCCCAGCGGCAAGCCGATCGACCTGATTGCCACGCGCCGCCCCGACGATGACCCGGGCGCCGTCTTCTATTACCGGCTGATGGCGGTGCAGGGCGTGATCGTGCACAAGACCCACATCACCTACCCCATGGGGCCGGCCAAGCTGGCGCGGGTCAAGCAGCTGTTCTACAGCGGTGACTGGCACGCCACGTCGCTGCCCGGCTACGGCCCGCGGCACCGCGCCAATCCGTTCGAGACCTTCCAGGCCATTCCAGCCGTGGCGCGCTACCAGTTCATGCTCGATAACGCCGAATACTTCGTGCGCACCTTCATCCGTGGCCCGGTGTGCCGCGGGCAAATCGCCACCGACGTGATCCGCGACCACTTCTGGGCGCTGTTCCAGGAGCCGGCGCGCGACCGCTATGTCACCGATGCAGCCTACCGCGCCAAGGCCACGCCACTGCTGGAAATGCCTGGCCAGGACGACAACGTCGGCAGCATTCTGTCGCTGTGGCTGGCCTACCGCGACAAGCGCAACGAATACGAAGACCTGCGCCGCGATGCCTACGCCGACATGCCGCCGCCCAGCTGGGCCACGCTGTGGGCCGGCAATGACAACGCGCTGCTGACCATCTTCCGCCACTTTGACAGCGCCTCGGTCACCAAGGGCCTGATCGGTGACGTGCCTACCACGATGTGGCTGTTCGACTACCCGCTGCTGGAGCGCACCTATTACCAACTGGCGGTGAACTTCGACGTGTACGGCAACGTTGCCCACCAGGCGCAGACGCGCCTGTACTTCGACCTGATTCGCAACGGTGCGGAAATCAACTTCCTGCGCCTGATGCCGGCCGACAAGCGCGGCAAGCTCTTGGACAGCTGGTACCAGAACAGCGGCAAGGTGAAGATGTGGCTCGATTATCAGAAAATCGACACCAGCACGCCCAGCGCCATGGCGCTCGACGAGCATGACCCCAAGCGCGACTTCGGCCTGAAGTTGATCCAGCGGGCGGGCAGCCTCAACGCCAGCCCCGACCCGATCAACCGGTGCACGGGCGCGTATTGTTCGCGTGATGGCATCAGCGAGGAGTTCAAGAACGTCGAGCAGTCCCTGAGCCGCCTGGTGTCGCGCCCCGAGGCCGGCCTGCCGGTGATCGAGCGCATGCCCGAAGCCACCATGCTGCGTATTCCGGGCAAGAGCGGGCGCATGGTCTACAGCCTGTTGCGCAACCGCGCCCACACCAACGTGGCGTTCCTGCTGGGCGAGGCCTACCGCTACATTCCGGGGCTGGACAGCCTGACCCTGTGGCCAGGGGTGCTGAGCAGCTACCCCAACTTCATGTTCAACGTGCCGGCCGACCAGGTGCCTGCATTCGTCGACGCGATGCAGCAATCCCGGGACCAGGCCAGCTTCGACAAGATCGTCGAGCGTTGGGGCGTGCGCCGCACCAACCCGCAGTTCTGGGATTTCTTCCATGACCTGAGCCGTTATATCCAGGAGACCGAACCGCAGGAAGCAGGGGTGCTGGACATGAACCGCTACGAAAACCTCTGATCAGACCTGTGGGAGCTGGCTTGCCAGCGATTTTTTAGTAGCTGAACAGCTCGCTGGCAAGCCAGCTCCCACAACGGGCGGTAACCACCGCCCGTCAATCGGGATGACCTTTGCCCCATTTCTGTAGTCGGACCTAGTGAGCGTGCACCGAAAGGGCGCACAGTCCGGTTACAGGAACAGGCGGTAAACAATGCTGATTTCGCTTCAAGCCCTCCGGGCACTGGCAGCCTGGACGGTTGTCTGCCATCACTTCATGCAGATCTTCTTCGACTTCCATGCCAGCGGCCCCATCGGCCAATTCTTCGTTGACCGCGGCGCTGTAGGCGTGGACATTTTCTTCGTCATCAGCGGCCTGGTGATCTACCTCTCCACCCAGGACAAGGACATGCCCGCCGGGCGTTTCCTGCTTAACCGCGCCATTCGCATCGTACCCGCCTACTGGTTCTATACCCTGCTGATGGGGCTGATGATCGTCGCCGTCGGCCAGCAGATGCCGCACCAGGTGGTGGACCTGCCGCACTTCATTCTGTCGCTGCTGTTCATTCCCTCGGAAAACCCCGGCGGTTACGGCCTGTACCCCACGCTTAACGTGGGCTGGACCCTGAACTACGAAATGTTCTTCTACTTGATGTTCTCGCTGGTGTTCGTGGTGCCCAAGCGGCATCGTCCTTTAGTCGTAGGCCTGGCGCTGTTCGCGGTGTGTGAAATGGTCAGCCATTACGGTGTGTTGAGCCGCTTCTACGCCAACAACATCATTTACGAATTCCTGCTGGGCATCGGTATCGGCTGGGCCTACCGCCGGGGCTGGATTGCCCAGGCGCTGTGGGTGCCGCTGCTGGTGATCGGCGCTTCGCTGGTGGCTATCTACAACCTGCCGGCCAGTGACCGCCTGCTCAACTGGGGTGTGCCCAGCGCCCTGATTGTGCTGGCCTGCGTGGCCATGGAGCCGTGGTTCAAGGGCAATCGCCTGCTCAAGACCCTGGGCGACTGCAGCTACTCGGTGTACCTGATTCACGTGATGGTGCTGTACACCGGCTGGTTCGCCAGCGAGCGCCTGAACATCAACCCGTACCTGGTATTCGCGGTCTGTGTGCCAGTCATCGCCCTCACTTCCTGGGCCAGTTACGTGTGGATCGAGACCCGTTTGTATCGCCGCATGAAAGGCTGGGCCGAGGCCCGCCTGGCACCGGTGGAGGGCCGGTCCATAACCTGACAAAAATACTGGGACTTTGTGCCGCGCGCGGTTTGGCGTAAACTGCCAGCAAGTCTGTGAGGAACTTACATGAGCGCCATAACGATTACCGACGCGGCACACGATTACCTGGCCGATCTGCTGGAAAAGCAGAACACCCCGGGTATCGGCATTCGCATTTTCATCACCCAGCCGGGCACCACCTACGCCGAGACCTGCATTGCCTACTGCAAGCCGGGCGAAGAGAAGCCGGAAGACACTGCCATTGGCCTGAAGAACTTCACCGCCTGGCTGGACGCGGTCAGCGTGCCGTTCCTGGAAGATGCCGTGGTGGACTACGCCACCGACCGCATGGGTGGCCAGCTGACCATCAAGGCGCCGAACGCCAAGGTGCCGATGGTCAATGAAGACAGCCCGATCAACGAGCGCATCAACTATTACCTGCAGACCGAGATCAACCCGGGTCTGGCCAGCCACGGCGGCCAGGTTACCCTGATCGAAGTGGTCGAGGACGGCGTTGCCGTGCTGCAGTTTGGTGGCGGCTGCCAGGGCTGCGGCCAGGCCGACGTGACCCTGCGCGAAGGCATCGAGCGCACCCTGCTCGAACGCATCCCGGAGCTCAAGGGCGTGCGCGACGTGACTGACCACTCGCAGAAAGAAAACGCCTACTACTAAGGCGTACGCTGCGAAGCGGAAAAACGGCGCCCCGTGAGCGCCGTTTTTTTATGCCCGGCAATCGCTGCCAAAACGCTCGGCGTAATCCTGCGGGCTCACCCCCAACGCTTTGTGGAAGCTGCGGCGCATGCTTTCCGCGTGGCCGAAGCCGCACAGCCGCGCCACGCTCTGCACCGATGCCTGGCGGCCCTGGAGCAGGGCGCGGGCTGACTCCAGCCGCACCTGTTCTATATAGCGCGCCGGGGTAACCCCCAATTCGGCCATGAACACCCGGTACAGGGTGCGTGGCGCCATGCACGCCTGCTCGGCCAGCGCCTCCAGCGCCAGGTTTTCGCCCAGGTGGCCGGGTATCCATTCCAGCAGCGCGCCCAGGCGCGGCGCGCGGCTGGCCTGGGGCGCCAGGTGCGGGCTGAATTGCGCCTGGTCGCCGGGGCGCTTGAGGAACATCACCAGCCGCCGCGCCACCGCCAGGGCGATGGGGCGCCCCAAGTCGTCTTCCACCAGGGCCAGCGCCAGGTCGATGCCCGCCGTCACCCCGGCCGAGGTGAAGCGCCGGCGGCTTGCCGGGCTGTAGGTGTGCAGGCGCTCGCCCTGCACGTCGATGGCCGGAAAGGCTTGCAGCGCGTTGACGTCCGCCCAGTGGGTGGTGGCGCGGTGGCCGTCCAGCAGGCCGGCATGGGCCAGGATCAGCGCGCCGGAGCAGACCGAGCCCAGGCGTGGCACCTGCGGCTCGGCGTGCCTGAGCCAGTCCAGCAGCGGCTGGTTGGCGAATTGCGCAGCCTCGCCGCGCCCGCCGGGCACCAGCAGGGTGTCGAGGCTGGCGGGGTCGGTGTCCTGGTAGCGCTGCTCGGCATACAGGCTGAAGCCCGCCGACGTCACCACCGGGCCGGCCTGTTCGCCCAGCATCAGCAGGGCGTAGGCGGGGGCGCGGCCCAGGCGCGCCAATTCCTCGTTGGCCGAGGCGAACACCTGCATCGGCCCGGTGACGTCCAGGCTCATCACATCCGGGTAGAGCAAACAGGCAATCCGGCGCATAAAAACTCCTGGCTCAATTCTCCGTAGCAGCGGCCGTCTGTGGGAGCTGGCTTGCCCGCGAGCGTTTAGGGCCTCAACAGCTCGCTGGCAAGCCAGCTCCCACAGGCGGTCGCTGCTACAGGGGTTGTCTGTATAAGTGCGCGTGGCCGGCGCGATACAGCGCCGACTCGCCAAAGCAGTCAGTATCCAGCACCCGCCCGACCAGTATCAGCGCCGTGCGGCGGAAACCCTTGGCCGCGACTTTCGCTTCGATGTCGGCCAGGGTGCCGGTCACCCAGTCCTGGTCCGGCCAGCTGGCCTTGTGAATCACGGCGATGGGGCAGTCGGCGCCGTAGTGGGGCAGCAGCTCCAGGAGGATTTTTGGCAAATGCTGCACGCCCAGGTGAATGGCCATGGTCGCGCCGTGGCGGGCCAGGTCGTGCAGGGCTTCGCCTTCGGGCATCGGCGACTTGTCGGCGTAGCGGGTCAGGATGACCGTCTGCGACACCCCCGGCAGCGTCAACTCGGCGCCCAGCAGTGCGGCGCAGGCGGCGGTGGCGGTGACGCCAGGGATGATTTCGAAGGGGATGCCGCGTTCGCGCAGGCAACGGATCTGCTCGCCGATGGCGCCGTACAGGCTCGGGTCGCCCGAGTGCACCCGGGCCACGTCCTGGCCGCGGGCATGGGCGGCGGCCAGCAGCTCGATGATCTGCTCCAGGTGCAATTCGGCGCTGTTGACCACCATTTCGGCCTGGTGGCCTGCGAGCACGGCGGCAGGCACCAGGGAGCCGGCGTAGATGATCACCGGGCATTGGCGGATCAGCCGCTGGCCCTTGACGGTGATCAGTTCCGGGTCGCCGGGGCCGGCGCCGATGAAGTAGACGGTCATGTGCAAATCCTGAAGAAAACGAATGCTGCTTGAGCGAAATTCAAGTGCGAGGCGGTGATTATCCGGGAATCGGGCCCGCTTGTGCCAATGCCAGGGTGGCCTTGGTGTTTTTTTGCCGGCTGACGCGCAGCTGGCTGCCAGCGCCCGCCATTGCCAGGGCGGCGCTTTCGGCCACGCCGTGGCAGCCGGTGTGGGTGAAGGCTGCGGCGGAGCGGTGGGTCAGTTGCGCTTCGAAAAGGGCGAGTTGGGTGGTGCTGAATAGCGTCAATGGCACGTCCAGCGCCTGCGCCAGTTCCAGCAGGCCCGGCTCGTCGGCTTTCAGGTCAATGCTCGCCAGCCCCGCCAGGTCGGCGCGAGTCAGGCCGTGGTGGGCGAGGGTGGTGTCGAGCAGGTCGGCCAGCACGCTGGCGGGGCAGCCGCGCTGGCAGCCGAAGCCGGCGTAGAGGTCAGGCATGGGAGGCGTCCACAAAATCTCAAGCCGCCACTATACCGTAGCCGCTGCCGCAGGCAGCGGCCAGGGGCGATGTTGACCTTCCCCCCCACACTGCGTAGCCTTGCACCTTCGAGGTTCTCCGCCACGCGGAGCCAAGATGGGAATGCGGTTCAAGCCGCAGCTGCCCCCGCAACTGTAAGCGGTGCGCGCCCGGGCAATGCCACTGCGTTCCACGCGGGAAGGCGCCAGGGCCAGCTTTCGAGCCCACGCCGCAAGCCAGGAGACCTGCCTCGACAGACTTCCACTACAACCGGGCGGGGTGATCCGGTGGCGAATGCACCCGCGTGCCTGGCACCCGCGGTTCTCGTCCCGTTTGCCCGCCATATTGCCAAGGGCATCCGATGAAAACACTGGCCAAGCTACCCGTCACCATCGTCACCGGCTTCCTGGGCTCGGGCAAGACCACCTTGCTGCGCCACATGCTGGATAACGCCCAGGGCCGCCGCATCGCGGTCATCGTCAATGAATTCGGCGAGCTGGGTATCGACGGCGAAATCCTCAAGCAGTGCACCATCGGCTGCACCGAAGAAGAAGCCACCGGCCGCGTCTACGAACTGGCCAACGGCTGCCTGTGCTGCACCGTGCAGGAAGAGTTCTTCCCGGTCATGCGCGAGCTGGTAGCGCGCCGTGGCGACCTGGACCACATTCTCATCGAAACCAGCGGCCTGGCCCTGCCCAAGCCGTTGGTACAAGCCTTCCAGTGGCCGGAAATTCGCAGCGCCTGCACCGTCGACGCGGTGATCACCGTAGTCGACAGCCCGGCCGTGGCCGCCGGCACCTTCGCCGCCTTCCCGGACCAGGTCGACGCCCAGCGCAAGCTGGACCCCAACCTGGATCACGAGTCGCCCCTGCACGAGCTGTTCGCCGACCAACTGGCCAGCGCCGACCTGGTGATCCTCAACAAGGCCGACCTGATCGCGCCCGAGGCCCTGGCCGCCGTGCGCCGCGAAGTCGCCGAAGAGCTGCCGCCGGCGGTCAAGGTCATCGAAGCCAGCAGCGGCCGCCTGCCGCTGGACGTGCTGCTGGGCCTGGGCGCCGAGTCGGAGGAACACATCGACGGCCGCCTGACCCACCACGATCATCACCACGACGACGATGATCACGACGACCACGACCACGATGCCTTCGACTCCATCTCCATCGAGCTGCCCGAAGCGCCGGAAGCACAGCTGCTCGACGCCCTGACCACCCTGGTGGTCAAGCACGGCATCCTGCGCGTGAAGGGCTTCGCCGCTATTCCGGGCAAGCCGATGCGCCTGCTGATCCAGGGCGTGGGTACCCGCTTCGACAAGCATTTCGACCGCGCCTGGCGCGCCGAAGAAGCACGCAGCACGCGCCTGGTGCTGATCGGCCAGGAGCTGGACGCAGCCCTGCTGGAAAGCCAGCTGCGCGCTGCGCTGAACGGTTAAGCCATGCACCTGCTGAGAACCCAGCCCGGCGGTTTCGTGCCGGACGACAGCATCGCCGACCTGGGCCAGACGCCGGCCGAGCTGGTGATTCTCTGCAGCGGTGACTCGCACCTGGCGCTGCTGGCCGAAGCCGCCCGGCAACTGCCGGACGACTTCCCCAGCCTGCGCCTGGCCAACCCCATGCAGGTGCAGAACCACGCTTCCGTGGACCTGTACGTGGACGAGGTGTTGCGCCACGCCAAGGTCATCCTGATTTCCCTGCACGGCGGCATCGGCTACTGGCGCTACGGCGTCGAGCAGCTGGTGGCGCTGGCCGAACGCGGCGTGCAGCTTATTCTGGTGCCCGGCGACGACCGCCCCGACCCCGAGCTCAGCGACCTGGGCACCGTGGGCCGCGAGGTGGGCGAACGCCTGTGGCACTTCCTGCGCCAGGGCGGCATGGGTAACGCGTTGTCGTTGTTCAACTGCCTGGCCAGCCAATTTCTCGGTCGTGACTACGCCTGGGCCGAGCCACAGGCCTTGCCGCGCACCGCCATTTATCACCCGGCCCACCACGATGCCGGCCTGGCCCATTGGCGGGCGGACTGGCAGCCGGGGCAGGCGGTGGTGCCGCTGATTTTCTACCGCTCGCACCTGCAGGCGGCCAACACCGGTTTTGTCGACGTGTTCTGCCAGCGCCTGCTGGCGGCGGGCCTGAACCCGCTGCCCATGGCCGTGGCCAGCCTCAAGGAGGCTGGCTGCCTGAGCCAGGTGCAGGCCTGGATGGACGACGTCGGCGCGGCGGTGATTCTCAACACCACCGGTTTTGCCCAGTCCAGCCCGGAAGCGCCGCACTTGCGGCCGTTCCGCCGCGACATCCCGGTGATCCAGGCCATCTGTGCCCAGGACAACCAGCCTGGCTGGGAAGCCAGCGAGCAGGGCCTGGGCCCGCGCGACCTGGCCATGCACATCGCCCTGCCGGAGCTGGACGGGCGCATCATCAGCCGCCCCATCAGCTTCAAGGACCTGGCCTGGCGCAGCGAGCGCAGCCAGTCCGACGTGGTCTGCTACCGCGCGCACCCCGAGCGCATGGATTTCGTCGCCGAACTGGCGCGGCGCTGGGCCGAGCTGGCGCGGCTGCCCAATGGCCAGAAGCGTATAGCCCTGATCCTGGCCAACTACCCGACCCGCGACGGCCGCATTGGCAACGGCGTGGGCCTGGACACCCCGGCGGCGGCGCTGAACATTCTTCGCGCCCTGCACGCCGAGGGCTACCCAGTGCAGGGCTTGCCCGCCAGCGGCACGGCGCTGATCCAGCAATTGCTGGGCGGCGTCAGCAACGACCTCGACAGCCTCGACCTGCGCCCCTGCGCTCAGAGCATGGCCATGGACGACTACCTGGCGGCGTTTGCGCGCCTGCCGCTGGCCAACCAGCAGGCGGTGCGCGAGCGCTGGGGTGAGCCGAGCGCCGACCCCATGTGCCGCAGCGGCCGCATGATGGTCGCCGGACTGCGTTTTGGCCTGACTTTCGTCGGCATCCAGCCGGCCCGTGGCTACCAGCTGGACCCCAGCGCCGTGTACCACGACCCCGACCTGGTGCCGCCCCACGGCTACCTGGCGTTCTATTTCTGGCTGCGCCACGCCTATGGCGCCGACGCCGTGGTGCACGTGGGCAAGCACGGCAACCTGGAATGGCTGCCGGGCAAGGGCGTGGGCCTGTCGGAACACTGCTGGCCCGACGCGCTGTTGGGGCCGATGCCCAATGTCTACCCGTTTATCGTCAATGACCCGGGCGAGGGCGCCCAGGCCAAGCGCCGCACCCAGGCAGTGATCATTGACCACCTGATGCCGCCGCTGACCCGTGCCGAAACCTATGGCCCGCTGCGCGACCTGGAGCGCCTGGCCGACGAATACTACGACGCCCAACTGCTGGACCCGCGCCGCGCCCGCGAGCTGCAACGCGAGATTCTGGCGCTGGTGCGCGACGCGCAGATCGACCGCGAGCTGCAACTGGACGCCGGCTGGGACAGCGACGCCGACGCCGCGCTGTGGCTGCCGCGCCTGGACACCTACCTGTGTGACCTGAAGGAATCGCAGATCCGCGACGGCCTGCACATCTTCGGCGAGTCGCCCACCGGGCGCCTGCGCATCGACACCCTGGCGTCCCTGTTGCGCATTCCCCGGGGCGACGGCCGTGGCGCCCATGCCAGCCTGATCCGCGCCCTGGGGCGGGCGCTGCAGCTGGGCTTCGACCCGCTGGACTGTAACCTCGGCGACAGCTGGGAAGGCGCGCGCCCGGCGTCCCTGCAAGCGGTCTGCGAGGACAGCTGGCGCACCGCCGGCGACACCCGTGAGCGCCTGGAACTGTATGCCGCGCAACTGATCGAGCAGGCGCTGCACACGCCCGCCACTACCGGCTGGGCCGACGTCGACCTGATTCTCGACGGCCTGCGCGACACCGTCGCGCCACGCCTGGATGCCTGCGGCCCGGCCGAGATCGGCGGCCTGCTGGCCGCCCTGGGCGGGCGTTTCGTGCCAGCCGGCGCCAGCGGCGCACCCAGCCGCGGGCGCCTGGATGTGCTGCCCACCGGCCGCAACTTCTTCTCGGTGGATGTGCGCAACCTGCCCACCACTACTGCCTGGCGCATCGGCTTCGCCTCGGCCAATCTGATTCTTGAACGCCACCTGCAGGACCACGGCGACCATTTGCGCCAGCTGGGCCTGTCGGTATGGGGAACGGCCACCATGCGCACCGGCGGCGACGACATTGCCCAGGCCATGGCGCTGATGGGCGTGCGCCCGGTGTGGGCCACCGGCAGCCAGCGCGTCGACGATTTCGAGATTCTGCCGCTGAGCCTGCTCGACCGCCCGCGGGTGGACGTGACCCTGCGGGTGTCGGGCTTCTTCCGTGACGCCTTCGCCAACCTGCTGCGCCTGTTCGACGCCGCCGTGCAGGCGGTGGCCGCGCTGGACGAACCCGACGACCTCAACCCGTTGGCGGCCAAGGTGCGCAGCGAGCACCAGGCCCTGCTGGCGCAGGGTATCGACGCCGAACAGGCGCGCCGCGAAGCTGGCTGGCGTATTTTCGGCGCCAAGCCCGGCAGCTACGGCGCCGGCGTTCAGGGCGCCATCGACGGCCGCCTGTGGCAGACCCGCGAAGACCTGGCCCAGGCTTACCTGAACTGGGGCGGCTACGCCTACGGTGGCACCGACGACGGCACGCCGGCGCGGGCGCAGTTCGCCCAGCGGCTGGGCCAGGTGCAGGCCGTGGTGCAGAACCAGGATAACCGCGAGCATGACCTGCTCGACTCCAACGACTACTACCAGTTCCAGGGTGGCATGCTTGCCGCGGCCGAGACCCTGGGCGGCAAGGCTGCCGCCAGCTACCACGGCGACCACAGCCAGCCTGACCTGCCGCGCATCCGCACCCTCAAGGAAGAGCTCAACCGCGTGGTGCGCGCGCGTGCCGCGAACCCCAAATGGATCGACGGCGCCAAGCGCCACGGTTATAAAGGAGCGTTCGAGCTGGCCGCGACGGTGGACAACCTGTTCGCCTTCGACGCCACCACCCATTTGATCGACGACCACCAGTACGCCTTGCTCGCCGATGCCTACGTGCTGGACGCCGACACCCGAGGTTTCATGCAGCAGCACAATCCCCATGCCTTGCGCGACATCACCGAGCGCCTGATCGAGGCCCAGCAGCGTGGCCTGTGGGGCGAGCCGGGCGACTACCGCCAGGCCCTGGAAGAGCTGCTGCTGGATATAGAAGAAGATGCCTGACATGCGCGACACCCCGCATTTCCCCCTGGCCGCCGTGGTCGGCGCCGACTCGCTGAAGCTGGCCCTGTGCCTGAGCGCCATCGACCCGAAAATCGGCGGCGTGCTGATCGAAGGCCCGCGCGGCATGGCGAAAAGCACCCTTGCCCGGGGCCTGGCCGACCTGCTCGCCAGCGGCCAGTTCGTCACCTTGCCGTTGGGCACCACTGAGGAGCGCCTGGTGGGCACCCTGGACCTGGACGCGGCGCTGGGTGAAGGCCGTGCGCAGTTTTCCCCTGGGGTGTTGGCCAAGGCCGACGGCGGCGTGCTGTACGTGGACGAAGTCAACCTGCTGCCCGACCACCTGGTGGACCTGCTGCTGGACGTGGCTGCCAGCGGCGTCAACCGCGTGGAGCGCGACGGCATTTCCCATCGGCACAGTGCACGCTTCGTGCTGATCGGCACCATGAACCCGGAGGAGGGCGAGCTGCGCCCGCAGCTGCTGGACCGTTTTGGCCTCAATGTGGCCCTGGACGGCCAACCGCCGCCCCAGGAACGCAGCCAGATCATCCGCCGGCGCCTGGCGTTCGATGCCGACCCGTACGCGTTTTGCGAGGAATGGGCGAGCCGCCAGGACGCCCTGCGGCAGCGTTGCCAGCTGGCGCGCGAGGTGCTTGAAGAGGTGCCGCTGGACGACCAGGCGCTGGCCATCATTACCGAACGCTGTTTCGCCGCGGGCGTCGACGGCATGCGCGCCGACCTGGTGTGGCTGCGCGCCGCGCGGGCGCACGCGGCCTGGCGCGGGGCGCTGGGTATCGAAGCCGTGGACATTGACGCGGTGGCCGAATTTGCCCTGCGCCACCGCCGCCGCCAGCCACCCGAAGCGCCCCAGGGCGAGCAACCGCCTGCGGGTGCGCAAACCTCCCAGAATGCCAGCGGTGAAGGCCAGTGGGGTGGTTTGCCGCCCCAGGCCACGGCCATGGGCCAGCGCCGCGAAGTACCGAGCTGGCCAAAAAAGCCCTGAGCATCCGCCGGCGCCCTGCGGCGGGTGCCAAACCTGAAGGCGGGCAGCAGCAGGGGCGCCGTGGCGCCGCGCGGGCTGCGCAGCAAGGTACGCTGGATTGGGCCGCAACCCTGCTGCGGGGGCGGCCACGCCATATCACTGACCTGCGCTGGCAGCAGCGCCGTGCCAGCCCTCATGAACTGTGGCTGGTCATCGTCGACGCCTCGGCTTCCACCCGCAAACACCAGGCCCTGGCCGACGCCAAGGGCCTGCTCGCCGAGCTGTTCGACCAGGCTTATCGCCAGCGCGCGCGCCTGGCGCTGCTGACCGCCAGTGGCGAGCAGCCGCGCTGGCAACGCCATGGCCTGAAAGCCTCGCAAGCCTTGCAGCCATGGCTGCAGGCGCTGGGTGCAGGCGGTGGCACGCCGCTGGTGGCGGCCCTGCGTCAGGCTGGCGAATTTCTGACGCGCCGGGCCAAGGCATTCCCTCACGAGCAACGTCGTTGCCTGATTGTTACCGACGGCCGTATCAAGCGCGCAGACGCTATCGAGCCGCTACCGTGCGCGGCGCTGCTGATTGATATGGAACGGGGAAGTATTCGCCTGGGGCGCGCGGTGGAATTGGCGAGTCAGCTAGGTGCGGAGTATCGGCATATAGACAGTTTGCCAGGCACTTTATAAGTGCTGCGCTGTTATGCCGCAGGCAAGGCAACTCGGATTTAAAGAATTAGCCAGCTATCCGAAGTTGCCACTTCTGCCATGTGCAAAGTGCCACTTATTGTTGCGGCATGCTCCAGGGTTGCAGCGCGTAACCGTCCTGGCGCAGTTCGGCGCGTACTTCTTCAAGCAGGTGGGCCCATTGCGCAGGGTCCGAATAAGTGCTGCTTGGTACTTGCTTGCGGCCGATGCTGTTACGGGTGCGGTCTACCACGGTCAGGCTCAGTTCGCCATTGCCGTCCTGCGGGGCCCAGGCCACGCATTGGAAGGGTTCGAAGGCGTGGCCGGCAATCAGCAGTGCTTCGTTGACACGCAGTGGGGCGTTCATGGGTTCAGTCTCTCTAGTGTGCCCGAAAAGGTATGCAGCGCGGCGGCAAGGTCATTACCGTTTGCGGTTGCTTGTCTGTACTGATGCTGCCAACCGGGCAACAAGTCACACGCGGGCAGAAAATTGATCAAACTTTTTTTCTCGCAGGCTTTGGGCGTTGACTTTGACGTTGAAAAATCAACGAAATTCCGCTTTGTAAAAATGTGTAACAGTTTTGCAGACCAACGGTCCTTGGCAGCGTCAAGTTCATTGCTACTGTTACAGACGGGGTCGCCAACTAGCTGTTTCTAATAACTTTTATATTATTGGCGCCAAGGAGCCGGTCATGCTCGAGATGGCAAACACGCGACGCCTTTTAATTGTCGACCCATGCGACGATTGCCATCAGCTGTTGCCCGGCCTGCGCACCGTGGGGTGGGAGGTGGACAGCTGCGAGCTGGACCAGGCCGCCCAGCACCCCTGCGACGTGGGGCTGCTGCGCCTGCAGCCTTTTCACCTGGAGCGCCCGGAGGCCGTGAAGGAGCTGATAAGCCGCAGCAATACCGAGTGGATAGCGGTGCTCAACCAGGACGTGCTGCGCATGCAGAACGTTGGCGACTTCGTCTGCGAGTGGTTTTTCGACTTTCATACCCTGCCGTTCGATGTGTCGCGGGTGCAGGTCACCCTTGGCCGCGCATTCGGCATGGCGCGCCTGCGTGGGCAGGGCGCGGTACACGTCAACCAGCCCGAGCACGAACTGCTGGGCGACAGCCGCCCCATCCGTGACCTGCGCAAGCTGCTGAGCAAACTGGCGCCCACCGAATCGCCGGTGCTTATCCGCGGCGAGAGCGGCACCGGCAAGGAACTGGTGGCGCGCACCCTGCACCGTCAGTCCCAGCGGCATGCCAAGCCGTTCGTGGCCATCAACTGCGGGGCCATACCCGAGCACCTTATCCAGTCGGAGCTGTTCGGCCACGAGAAGGGCGCTTTCACCGGCGCGCACCAGCGCAAGGTCGGGCGCATCGAGGCGGCCAATGGCGGCACGCTGTTTCTGGACGAAATCGGCGACCTGCCGCTGGAACTGCAGGCGAATTTGCTGCGCTTCCTGCAGGAAAAACACATCGAACGGGTAGGCGGCAGCCAGCCCATTGCCGTCGACGTGCGGGTACTGGCGGCCACCCATGTGAACCTGGAGTCGGCGATCAGTGCCGGGCGCTTTCGTGAAGACCTTTATTACCGCCTTAACGTGCTGCAAGTGGTGACCGCGCCGCTGCGCGAACGCCATGGTGACTTGGCCATGCTGGCCAACCACTTCGCCCACTTCTACAGCCAGGAAACCGGGCGGCGGCCACGCAGCTTCAGCGAGGACGCGCTCATTGCCATGGGCAAGCACGACTGGCCGGGCAACGTGCGCGAACTGGCCAACCGTGTGCGCCGCGGGCTGGTGCTGGCCGAGGGGCGGCAGATAGAGGCGCAGGACCTGGGGCTGGTCAGCCAGACAGCGGCGGTTGTGCCCATGGGTACGCTGGAGGATTACAAGCACCGGGCGGAGCGGCAGGCGTTGTGTGATGTGCTGAACCGCCATTCAGATAATTTGAGTATTGCGGCGCGGGTGCTGGGGATATCGCGTCCGACGTTTTATCGGTTGTTGCACAAACATCAGATTCGGTGACGGGGGCACCCCGTCATCCGCCCCCCCGCGCCCGGGCTTTTGATCTTGATCCCGTGTGGCCCTTGATCTTGATTGTGTGCCCCATAAAGCGCCAGGGCCGACTGGAGGCGTTGACCGAGCGGTCCCTGGCGTCGCCCGCTTCGGCGATTTCGGACATATCCATTTTCGCGGCGAGACCACCGACCGTTTCGGCCTTACGCCGACTCACTTTTTTTCAGACGCCAAAAAAAGTAAGCAAAAAACGCTTGCCCCTGCTTGGGCCCTGCGCTGCGCTACGGGTCCCCTCCTTCCGGCGCCGCTCAACGGGCAGACGGCACCCGCTATAGAAGCCTGCGGGTTACCGTCTCTTCGGCCTGCGGCCTCGGCCCTTCGGGCAGCCCGTTGATCGACGCCTCCAGTCGGCCCGGGCGCTTTACGGGGCATACAATCAAGATCACAAGCCAGATCAAGGTCACAAGCAGATCAACCGCAGCGGCTGCGGGCTTTCGCCCGGTTGCCGCTGTTGGTGGGTGGGTCAGAAGTAGTACGGGAATTTCAGGCTGAAGGTGAAATCCGGCGCATCGTCCGTCAGCCCGATCGACAGGTTCGGCACAATCGTCAACGAATCACTCGCCGCAATGGTCATGCCAATGTTGAAGTACCCCGCGTTCGCATCACTGGCCGGAACACCCTGCCAGTCACCGCCATCCTGCTTGATCTTGCTGCGCCGCTGAATCAGGTCCGACAGCGAGAACGACATGCTCATCTTCTCGTTGAGGGCGAAGGCCACGCCCGCGCCAATCTGGAAGCTGTCGCCCAGGTCGACCTTGCCGGGGATCTTGCTGTTGACCTGCGGGCTGATATCGCTGAACGAATCCTCGAAGTTGTGGGTGTAGGAGAAGCTGCCGAACAGCACCGCCGGGTCGAAGCTCTTGATCAGCGAGATACCCGGGGTGATCGACCACACGCCGTTGCCGGTCGGCAGCGACTCGGGCACCGACAGGTTGTTATTGGTCGACGACTGGATCAGCTTGATGCCGTAGGGGTCCTGGCCGGTAGGCGCCTTGACGCGCACGCTGAACACTGCGTCGGGGCGGTAGGGGCCCTCGTCCATGAATTTGTAGGCCACGCCGGCGTTGATGTCGCCGATGGTCGGGTCGCGGCGCACCGACTCCTGGGATATGGCCGTGGTAGAGCCGCCGGCGCCGGCCGACTGGAAGGTGGAATCGCGGTACACCACGGGCACGTTGAGGTCGAACTGCCAGCGGTTGTTGACGTTGTAGCGCCCGGTGAGGTCCAGGGTCCAGTTATCGGACTTGATGCGGTCGATGTTGATATTGCCCAGGAAGATCGAATCCAGCGCCAGGAAGCCGTTGAGCACCAGTTGCCGGGTGTCGTAGTGCGAGTAGGTGATGCCGGTCTCGAGGCTGAATTTGCCGCCGCCGAAGAACCCGGTGTTCTCGTCATAGAGGTTGTTCACGCTCTGTGCCGGTGAAGAGTCGTCCTTGAGCGACTGGCCGTAGGAAGAGCCGCCGGCCGCGCTGACCCCGGAGCTGGTGCCCGGCGCGCCAGTGGCCACAGTCTGCGCCCGGCTGGGCTCGGCTGGGGATTTGCTCAGGCGCTTGGGCGGTGGCGCCGTTGGCGTCTCCTCCACTTGCTTGACGCGTTGTTCAAGTACCATCAAGGCTTGTTGTTGTTGATCGTAACGCTGTTTTAGCTGCAGCAGTTCTTGTTTGAGTTCTTCCACCTGGGGGTCAGGTGCCGCCTGCAATGCGGCTGCCGGTAACAAAGCGCTTAGGCAGACAACCGCATTGAACGAAAACGATCGGTGCATGGTGAGCCGTCCCTTGTGACTGCAACATTTTGAGACGAAGCGTAGTCCAGAATTTTTCGTCCCGCCGTTCACATGCCCATGTTGCGCAGCCCCTTCAGCTGGCTGAGATTGCAGTCCAGCGCGCCGGCCGTCGGCAGGTTGTCACGCAGTACCACGTTGAGTTGGGTGAGGTTGTTGACCGCGTTGGCGCCGCCCAGCAACGTCGCGGTCTGCATCAGCCCCGATTCGTTGATGCGCTGCACCGCCGTGCCCTGGTTGTTGTTGGCCGCGATGGACATCTGCACGCCACCGCCGGTGCTGGAAACGCTGAGGCTGCCCGCGCCGTTGGCGCCGGTGATGGTGCTGCCCGCGGCCAGTACCTGGCCTTGGGGCGTGGCCACGGCAGGCGCCGAGCCGCTTTCCTTGACGTTGATGTCAACGTTGTTATACGCCGTGTTGTAGTCACCTGCGGCACGCACCGACTGGGTCACGCCCTGGGTGGTGCCAAGGCCTGCGCCACCGGTCACGGTGCCGGTGCCCTGGGCAATCGCGTTGTTGCCGCTGGCGGCCTGTTGCAGGCCCTTCTGGTCAATCATCTGTACGTAGAACTGCGGCTTGATGGTGGTGGCCTGTACATCCAGGGTGCCACGGGCACCAATGACGTCACCATTGGCATTTTGCCAGGTGGTGGACATCACCACGCCGAAGCTGATGATGCGGCCGGGCATCACGTATTTGCCGCGCAGGGTCGCCAGCTCGGCGTCCTTTATCTCGATCGGCTTGAGCACCGACTGGGCGTGCGCGGGCAGGCTGGCTGCAAGGCAGGCAGCCAGCAACCACTGTTGAGTGTTCATGGGATGCTCCCAGGGCTTCATGCCCTTTTTTATTTAGAAGAAATCACTCTGGATGAAGCCGAAGTCCATCAGGTCTGCATCCTGTACGGGCTTGAACTGATCCAGCTGGCCCTTGGCCGTCAACGGCACCGGTGGGGTGAGCAAGGCGTTGGTCTTGTCATAGCCCTGGCCGACGACGGCAAAAATGATCCCGTTCCAACCTTTGGCAAAGTCTTCGCGGCTATAGCGCTTGTGCCCCAGCACCGGGTCGCCGACATAGACCCAGTCGCGCTGGACGCGCTGCAGCACCACGAAATGCTTGTAACCACGAATATCCATCAGCACCACCACCGGAATGGTGATTTTTTCCAGGCTGTCGGCGGGGATGCGATAGCCCCTGCCGCGCATGCCGATGCTTTCGACGTACTTTTTCATGTCGAGCATGGAGAAGCCCTGCACCTTGACGGTGTCCATGTCCGAATGAGCCAGCATGCCTTCGATGACCTGGTGTTCATCCACATCCAGCCAGTAGGCCTGGCGCAGCACCGTTGCCAGCGCGGCGGCGCCGCAACTGAAATCGGTCTTCTGCTGGACCAGGTCGGAAAAGTGCCGCTCGCGGATGCTCTGGATCGGCTTGTAGATGACGGTGCCGCCAGGCAGGGCGGCCACTGACATCTGTCCGGCCCAGGCAGGGCCAGCCAACAGCAGCAACAGGGGAAGCAGCGCGCAAATTCGCATGGTCTGGATGCCTTGCTTGATGGTGTCGAAAAAGAGCCCCCGGGTGGGGGCTCTCAGGGCATCGCGTGTTACATGCAGGCTTTGCAACCGGCAGCGATGGACAGCGAGTTGCTTTGCTGGTTGCCCACGCCAGCCGAGACGTTGGCGCCGACGTTGCCCGACACGTTGTTGAGCGAGTTGGACATCGAGGCGCTGTTGGTCACAGGGTTGGCCCAGCCGCTTGGGGTCAGCACTTGGTACGAGGCAACGCCACCCAGTTCGAAGCTGCCGCTCTCCTTGAATTTCAGAGGCTCGACCTTGTCGTGGTCTTTGCCGCCACGGCTGTCCCAGCCGCCATGGCCGCCACCACGTGGGTCTTCGGTACCCACGGTGCCGGTGCCGGTGCCTTTGTAGCTGCCGGTGGCATAGAAGGCCGAGTACAGGGTGTCTTTGCTGTAGGTGCGGTCGGCGGCGTTGGTAACCACGGTGCCAGACGAAGTCTGGTTGGCCGAAGCAGCGGCGCCGGCTACACGGCCACCCGATACAGCGATGGCCAGGTTGTTTTTCTGTTGGTTGAAGTCGCCGGTGGTGATGTTGATGCCAATGTTGCCCGAGCTGCCGTTGGCGCTGTTGTTGAGCGAGGTGCTGGAGGTCGTGGAGTAGTTGGCCACGGCGTTGCCAGTGTTGCTCTGGGTGGCAGCGGACGATGCATAGGCACTGCCGAAGATGAAGCTTTCGTCGGCGGTGGCGATGGCAGCGGCGTTATCTTGTTGGTTGGCGTCGCCGGCGGCGACGTTGACGCCCAGGTTGCCGTTGGAGTTGCCAGCGGAGGAATCGATGGCGGCGCCGTTGCGGGTGCCCTGGTTGATCACGGCGTTGCCGGTGCTGGTTTGCGCATCCTGGACGACTGCGGCCGAACCTGCGGTCAGCTGGATCTGAACCATGGGATCGGGTTGTTGCTGATGACCACCATGGTGCGGATCGTTATGACCACCTTTGCGATCGTCTGCATGGGCGGCGACAGCCATGACGGCAGCGAGTGCGAATACCAGTGGCTTGAGTGCCATTGTAGGTTTCATGGTGTTTCTCCGTACTATTATTGTAGTTAAGTGTTGTTTCTGTCTTGGAGGGTCAATCAGCGACCCGTACGCTCAGGGTGTTACCCATTCGGTTACCCACCCCTGCGCTCTGGTTCAGCTGGATCAGCCCGCGGCTACCGGTGAAGGCCTGGTCATCTGTGTTGACCTGGCGGTTGCCGAGTGTCGGACCTGCTGAATCGGAGCCTTTTACCAGCGCCACGTTTTGTTGCGACAGGGCGCTGTCGTCCATGCTCAGCGGCTGGGCACTGATGGTCAGCCGCATGGCATTGGCCTGTTGATTGGCGGCACCGGCTGACTGGTTCACGCCCAGTGCGCCGTTGCCATTGCTGAAGGCGTTGCCCTGGATCGAGGCCCGGGCGTTCATGGCCGGGTCTGCCTGGGTACGCAGTTTCTGGTTGATTCGGGTGCTGGCGTTGGCCTCGGTGCCAATGGCGATGGCGCGCGCGTTGGTCTGCTGTTGCAGGTCGCCGGCCGCCTGGTTGACGTTGAGGCTGCCCTGGTAACCGGCGCCGGAGCTGTCGATGACCGCGGTGTTGTCCACGGCCACGGGGCCGGCGGCGAAGAGGTTGCTGCTGACCAGCAGGGCAAGGGCGCTCAGGGATGCTTTCATTTCAGCGGCTCCCGCTCAGAATGCGCAGGGGCGACAGGCCCTGGCTGACGGCCTGGTTGACGGTATTGGAGATGCTGTTGCCCGAGCCGCCACCATGGCCGGCGCTCATCCCGGGCAAGGCCTGGTCAGGCCCGCCCATGCCGCGCAGATTGCCGTCAGGCACAATCAGGCGGGTAATCGCGTTGCCGCTGCTGATGCCGGCGATATCGCCATCACTCAGCTCCATCGTGGTGGCTGCGCGCACCTGTGCGGAAACGTTGGTGTTGACGGTCAGGGGATTGGGGTCGGGTTGCAGCGGTGGCCGGGTGGCCATTCGCGGCTGGACATCGCGCTGGATGACGATGGTGCCGTCGCCGGCGGCCAGGGCCGTCAGGCTGTGGCAGCATCCCATCAGCAGCAGGCAGACAATGCCTTTTTGAGTTGTCCCGAGCATGGCCATCATCCCTCTTCTTCTTGTTGATGCATCGGCCTTGGTGGCGTTGCGAGGAAGAGAGCAGGGGATGTGCCAGGTTTTTGAATGCCAGCTGAATCAAGGACTTAACAGGTGACGGGGCAAGTGACAGAAAATTGCTGTAACAACGCTGAGACAGAAAAGCGGGTGTAACACTGCCGGACGGTGGCCAGTGGCCCCGCAAGCCCCAAAGGTGGGTGTATCGGCAGCCTTACAGTTAACAGTGGCACGTTGCCAACCCGCCAATAATGGGCCTCGGCGCTGTCACGGGTGTTTCAGGAATGGACACTGGGCGGTTCACCCAGCAGTTCGCCCACCCGCTTGAAGGCCTGCGCGCTGCGCTGGGCAAAGTCGCCTTCGAGCACCTCCGCGCATTGGTGGTGGGTGTCGAGCCAGTGCCAAACCTGATCGAAAAACGCCAGGCGGTCCTGCAGGGCCGGCTGGCAGCGCTGGCCATCGTCCACCCAGTCCATGCCCCGGGGGGATAGCACCAGGTGCAGGTCGTAATGGCGGCCGCGCAACTGCTCTTCGATCCAGGCCGGGCATTCGCCGAACAGCGTGCAGCTCCACAACAGGTTGCTCAGCAGGTGCGTATCCAGTATCAGCAGTTTCGGCTGCCGGGCGCGGGCCGCGTCTTCCCAGGCCAGCTGGCCACGGGCGATGGCGGGAATGTCGGCAAGGGAGGTGTCGCGGCCAGCGTGGCTGTCGATGAAATGGCGCACGTACTCGCCCACCACTATGCCGCCGAACCGGTGTTGAAGGGCCAGGGCCAGCACGCTCTTGCCGCTGGATTCAGGGCCGGTGAGCACGACTGTTTTCATGAAAAGGCTCGCGGGGGCGCAAAAGAACTGGGGAACATTTACCGATTCCGTGGGACAAACGTGGCGATTGTAACCTTGGCCACGGATTGCTGGCAGATTGATACACGAAAAGCGCCGCAGTAGAGCGGTTTTCATCGTTTTGTCAGCGGAGTGGGCTACTGTCTTCTGATAGCATTTCGCCGCTTTTCCAGCGTGTGTTTCAACTATAAAGAAAATCAGGAACCTGCCCATGAGCAGGCTTTCCACTTGGGGGAATTGATGGATTTATGGACCGCCGTACAGGCATTGATTCTAGGGATAGTCGAGGGGCTCACGGAGTTTTTGCCCATTTCCAGCACCGGGCACCAGATCATTGTCGCGGACTTGCTCAACTTTGGCGGTGAGCGGGCGATGGCCTTCAACATCATCATTCAGTTGGGGGCGATTCTGGCGGTGGTGTGGGAGTTCCGGCAGAAGATCATCGAGATCGTCACCGGCTTGCCCACCCGGCCCCAGGCACGGCGCTTCACGGCCAACCTGTTGATCGCCTTCCTGCCGGCGGTGGTGCTGGGGGTGATTTTCGCCGACGCCATTCACCAGTACCTGTTCAACCCGGTGACCGTGGCTGTGGCGCTGGTAGTGGGCGGTATCGTCATGCTGTGGGCCGAGGAGCGCGAGCATGTGATACGCGTGGAACATGTGGATGACATGCGTTGGCATGATGCCCTGAAAATCGGTTTCGCCCAGTGCCTGGCGATGATCCCGGGCACCTCGCGTTCCGGCTCCACCATCATTGGCGGGCTGGTGTTCGGCCTGTCGCGCAAGGCCGCCACCGAGTTCTCGTTCTTCCTGGCCATGCCCACCATGGTCGGGGCGGCCGTGTATTCGGGGTTCAAGTACCGCCACCTGTTCCAGGCCAGCGACCTGCCGGTGTTCGCCCTGGGTTTCATCACCGCGTTCGTGTTCGCCATGATCGCGGTGAAGGGCTTGCTGAAGTTCATCGCCAACCACACCTACGACCTGTTCGCCTGGTACCGCATCGGCTTCGGCATGCTGATTCTGGCGACCTGGTGGTTTGGCTGGATCGACTGGGACCATGTCCAGCCGTAGCGCCGGCGCCCAGCGGGCGTCGCAACCGGTGGGCAGGCCCGGGGTGCGTTACCTCAAGCTGAAGCTGCTGGCGTTCGTGGTGCTGTGCGCGCTGCCGGCCAGCGGGGTGGTCATGCAGTTGCTGCGCGGCGGCCGGCCAGTGGTGCTGCTGGTGTACCTGGCCATGAGCCTGGTGACCTTCGGGCTGTACTGGCGCGACAAGCACCAGGCCCGTCGCGAGGGGCAGCGCACGCCGGAGAAACTGCTGCATGGCGCCGAACTGCTGGGCGGCTGGCCCGGCGCCTTGCTGGCGCAGCAGGCATTTCGCCACAAGACCCGCAAGGTCAGCTACCAGGTGGTGTTCTGGCTGATCGTGTCGGCGCATCAGCTGGGCTGGTTGTACGTGTTCACCCAGCACGCGCTGTGACGCAGCCTTTGGCAGCTGCTACGCAGAGCCCGCTCCCCCCGGGAACATCGTAGCAGCGGCCGCAAGGCCGCGTCCCAGACGCTGCGGTGTCACTGGTCCAGCAGCAACCCCAGCTGCGTTTTCTTCGGCAACCGCCGCACCACCAGTTGGTGCGAGCGGCGCAGCAGGTCGCGCACCTCGTCGTCGCTGATGCCCAGCGGCATGGCCACGCTCACCCAGTGGGCGCGCGCCAGGTACGGCGCCGGGCGAAAGCCGGGGCGGTCGACGTAGCCCAGGAACAGCTCCTTGCCGACTTTCAGCGACAGGCTGTCACCCGCCAGGCCGAACACCGCGAACATCTTGTTGCCCGCCACCGACAGCACGCGAATGCCGCCCCACTTGTAGTCTTCGCGCGCGCCAGGCAGGCCCAGGCAATACTCGGCCAACTGTTGCTCATCCATCATACGAATCGCTCCCCACATTCCTCGAGTGTCTTCACCAAATGGTCGATCCACGCCCGCACGGCCGGCAGCACCCCGCGCCGGTGCGGGTACACCGCCTGCAGCCAGCCGCCGCCCAGGGACCAGTCCGGCAGCAGCTGCACCAGCTCGCCGCTGGCCAGCTCCGCCTCGCAGTGCATCAGCGGCAGCATGGTGAAGCCCAGCCCGGCGATGGCGGCCGCCTTGCGCACCACGAAGTCCTCGATGCCCAGGCGTGCCTCCAGCACCAGGTCGCGCTTGTTGCCCTGTTCGTCGAGCAGGCGCAAATGGACCATGCGGTCGGCCTCCAGCGCGCCCATCACCGGCAGCACCACCAGGTCGTCTGGGCTGGCGATGGTATTGCCGGCCAGCAGCGCCGGGCTGGCCACCAGAATTGCCCGTGCCTCGCGCAGCCGCCGCGTCACCAGGCCCGGGTCTTCGTCCCAGGGCTCGCGCACGCGCAGGGCCACGTCGATGCCTTCGGTGATCAGGTCGACACGGCGGTTGAGCAGCACCATGTCCAACTGCACATGGGGGTATTCCTGCAGGAAGCTGCTGATCACCTTGGGCAGGAACTCGTGCGCCAGGCCCACCGGGCACGACACCCGCAGGCGCCCGCGCGGCTCGCTGGACAGGCTGGCTACCACCTCGTCGGCCATTTCCGCTTCCAGCAGCATGGCCTGGCAGTGGCGCAGGTAGCGCTCACCCACGCTGGTCAGCTTCAGTTGCCGCGTGGTGCGTTGCAACAGCCGTGCGCCCAGGCGCTCTTCCAGCTCGGCGATGCGCCGCGACAGGCGCGATTTGGGCACGCCCAGCAGGCGCCCGGCGGCGGCGAAGCCACCGGCCTCCACCACCTTGGCGAAGTAATACAGGTCGTTGAGATCTTGCATGGAGCATTTCCCGACTGTCTCATGTGTGGGACAATCTAACGCAAATGAAGGGACTAATCATCCATTCCGCATCCCGGTAGGATGATCACCATTCCAGCTGCCCCGGCGGCTTAATAGACAGGAGCTACCCATGAAACTGTTGCACATCGATTCCAGCATTCTCGGCGACAATTCCGCCTCCCGTCAGCTGAGCCGCGCCGTGGTTCAGTCCTTCGAAGGTGCCGAGGTTACCTACCGTGACCTGGCCGCCGAAGCCCTGACTCACTTCTCGTCCGCCACCCTGGCTGGCGGCGAAGTGGAAGCCAAGCTGTCGGCCGACACCCTGGGCGAATTCCTGGCTGCCGACGTGGTTGTGATCGGCGCGCCGATGTACAACTTCTCCATCCCGACCCAGCTGAAGGCCTGGATCGACCGCATCTGTGTGGCCGGTACCACCTTCCGCTACACCGAAGCCGGCCCTGAAGGCCTGTGCGGCGGCAAGAAAGTGGTGATCGTTTCCACTTCCGGCGGCATCCACGCTGGCCAGCCATCGGGCGTCGCCCACGAAGAGTTCCTGAAAGTGCTGCTGGGCTTCATCGGCATCACCGACATCGAAATCGTTCGCGCCGAAGGCCTGGCCTACGGTGACGAAGTTCGCACCAAGGCCCTGGCCGGTGCACAGGCCAAGATCGATTCGAAATTGTTCGCCGCCTGATAGATCGAAATACGCTGAACCCAAGCGCCCGTGGTTGCTCAAAGCACCACGGGCGCTTTGCTTTGCGCGGCATTCGCGTATGATGCGCGGCTTTTGGCCCGGGTTATGCTTGTGCATAGCTGACTAACCTTTCATTCGGTGGCGGCCCCAACTGGACGTACACTGTGATCACTGCGAAAGGTTCCTATCGGGCGGGTAGCAAAGGTGGGCATCCCATGATGCGTCTTTGTGCAAAAGTTCTCATGTGTCTGGCCCTTGGCCTGCTTTCGGTGCAGGCGTGGGCCGCGCCGCCCGCGCACTGGAGCGTGGGCTTTCATCGCCTGACCTTCCTCGACCCGCTCGACCACCAGCCCATGCAGGCGCTGGCGTTCTACCCCTCGAACCAGCGCGAGCAGGTCACGGCCATCGAGGGCTACAAGGTCGAGGCCACCGAGGATGCGCGCATTGCCATGGGCCGCTACCCCATGCTGATGCTCTCCCACGGCAACGCCGGCACGCCGCTGGCCCTGCACGACCTGATCACCTCACTGACCCGCAAGGGCTTCGTGGTGGTGGCGGTCTACCACCCCGGTGACAACTACAAGGACCACAGCCGCCTGGGTGCGGTGAGCAACCTGTATGGCCGGCCGCTGCAGATTTCCGAAGCCATTACCTCGGCGCTGGCCGCGCCCATGCTGTCGCCCTTCATCGACCCCGACCAGATCGGCGTGATCGGCTATTCGGCCGGCGGCGAAACCGCGCTGATCCTGTCCGGCGCGCAGCCCAATTTCGACCGCCTGCGCAAATACTGCGCCGAGTTTCCCAAGGACGCCGACGCCTGCCAGACCGGCGGCGAGCTGGTGGTGGACCGTGGCGACCTGCACGCCGCCGCCGACCCGCGGGTGAAGGCGCTGCTGCTGATGGCGCCGCTGGGGCTGATGTTCAACCGCCAGGCGCTGTCCCAGGTGCAGGTGCCGACGCTGATCTACAGCGGCGACAGCGACAAGCTGCTGTCTTTGGACAAGAACGCCGCCGCCCTGGCGCGCAAGCTGCCCAAGGTGTCGGATTACAAACTGCTGGCCGGTGCCGGGCACTTCGTGTTCATGGCGCCGTGCGATGACGAGCAGAAGGCGCGCATGCCGGGCCTGTGCAACGACGCCGACGGCGTCAACCGGGTGGACATCCACCGCGACCTGGTACGCCAGGCCGGGCACTTCTTCGCCCAGACCCTGAGCGAGCCCAGCCACGCCGGGCTGCAGACCGCAGATCAGTGAGCGGCTGAGCGGCGCGCCAGCAGCAGTACCAGGCCCAGGCCGCCGAGCGACAGCAGCGCTGCGCAGAAGAAGATCCACGGGTAGCCCAGGTGCAGGGCCACCAAGCCCATCAAGGGCCCGGCGACCGCCAGGGCCAGGTCGAAGAACACCGCGAACGCGCTCAGCCCAGCCCCGCGGCTGGTGCTGGGCACTTGGCTGATTGCCAGCACGCCAAGCGCCGGGTACACCAGCGACAGGCCGAAGCCGGCCAGGCTGGCGCCTACCAGGGTCAAGCCGGTGGTGGGGGCCAGCCACACCAACGCCAGCCCCAGGGTTTCGATGGCCATGCAGCTGACCGCCACGGTGAAGCCGCCCAGGCGGTTGATGGCGTTGATGAACACCAGCCGGGAAACGATGAAGCTCAGGCCGAAAGCGGTCAGGCAATAGGCTGCGCCGGTCCAACCGCGGTCCAGGTAATACAGGGTGATGAAGGTGGTCAGGGTGCCGTAGCCGATGGATGCCAGGGTCAGGCTGACGCCATACGGCGCCACGCGCCCGAAGGCGGCCCAGAACGGCAGCCGTTCGCCACGCACCACGGGCACCGATGCCTTGTTGCGAATGCACAGCAGGGCCAGCACCGCCAGCGTGGTCAGCGCCAACCCCAAGGTGTTGAAGCCTGCCGCGCCCACCATCAGCACGCCCAGCGGCGCGCCCAGGGCGATGGCGCCGTAGGAGGCGATGCCGTTCCAGGAAATTACCCGCGCCGTCTGCTCGCTGCCCACCTGGCCGATACCCCAACTGATGGTGCCCACGCCAATCAGGCCCTGGGCGATGCCCAGCAGCACCCGCGCCAGCAGCAGAATGCCGAGGCTGGCCAGGGGCAGGCTTTGCAGCAGGGTCGACAGCAGGGTCAGCGCGCCGCTGATGGCGATGCCGCCCAGCCCCAGCACGATCGCCCGCTTGGTGCCCAGGCTGTCTGCCGCGCGCCCCGCCATGGGGCGGCTGAGCAGGGTGGCCAGGTACTGGGAACCTATGGTCAGGCCCGCCACCACGGCGCTGAAGCCCAGTTGATCGTGGACATAGCCGGGCAGCACCGCAATCGGCAGGCCGATGCAGAGGAAGGCGATGAAGGTGTAGAACACGATCGAGACGATCTTGAGGGTGATGCTGAGGTTGCTGGCGGGCGGAAGCGGTTCGGCGGCAGTCATGGCAACTCGTTCGCGGGCGGGCGGTTAGAGAGTTGGATCATGATGGCGGGGTAGGGATGGAATTGGAAGCCACCTAACGAACATGTGGGAGCTGGCTCGCCAGCGAGCTTTTGGGGTTGTCCAAAAAACTCGCTGGCAAGCCAGCTCCCACAGGCTGCTTAGAATGTCACGCCCTGGCTGCGCAGGTAGTCGTCGTAGGTGCCGCTGAAGTCGATGACGCCGGTGGCGCTCAACTCGATGATGCGGGTGGCCAGGGACGATACGAACTCACGGTCGTGGCTGACGAAGATCAGCGTGCCCGGGTAGTTTTCCAGCGCCAGGTTCAGCGATTCGATGGATTCCATGTCCAGGTGGTTGGTCGGTTCGTCCATGATCAGCACGTTCGGCTTTTGCAGGATCAGCTTGCCGAACAGCATGCGGCCTTGCTCACCACCGGAAATCACCTTCACCGACTTCTGGATCTCGTCGTTGGAGAACAGCATGCGGCCCAGGGTGCCACGGATCATCTGCTCGCCCTGGGTCCACTGGCCCATCCAGTCGAACAGGGTGACGTCGTCTTCGAAGTCGTGGGCGTGGTCCTGGGCGTAGTAGCCCAGTTCCGCGGCGTCGGTCCACTTGACGCTACCGGCATCCGGGGTCAGTTCGTTGACCAGGGTGCGCAGCAGGGTGGTCTTGCCGATACCGTTCGGGCCGATGATGGCCACGCGCTCGCCGGCTTCAACCTGGAAGCTGAAGTCCTTGAACAGCGGCTTGCCGTCGAAGCCCTTGGCCATGTTCTCGACGATGACCGCCTGGCGGTGCAGCTTCTTGGTCTGTTCGAAACGAATGAACGGGCTCACGCGGCTCGAAGGCTTGACCTCGGCCAGCTGGATCTTGTCGATGGCCTTGGCGCGGGAAGTGGCCTGCTTGGCTTTCGAGGCGTTGGCCGAGAAGCGGCTGACGAACGATTGCAGTTCCGAGATCTGCGCTTTCTTCTTGGCGTTGTCCGACAGCAGCTGCTCGCGGGACTGGGTCGCCACGGTCATGTACTCGTCGTAGTTGCCCGGGAACAGGCGCAGCTCGCCGTAGTCCAGGTCAGCCATGTGGGTGCACACGCTGTTCAGGAAGTGACGGTCGTGAGAGATGATGATCATCAGGCTGGAACGCTGGGTCAGGATGTTCTCCAGCCAGCGAATGGTGTTGATGTCCAGGTGGTTGGTCGGTTCGTCGAGCAACAGCACTTCAGGGTCGGAGAACAGCGCCTGTGCCAGCAGCACACGCAGTTTCCAGCCTGGGGATACTTCGGTCATCGGGCCGAAATGCTGTTCCAGGGGAATGCCCAGGCCCAGCAGCAGCTCGCCGGCGCGCGATTCGGCGGTGTAGCCGTCCATTTCGGCGAACTCGGTTTCCAGCTCGGCCACGGCCATGCCGTCTTCTTCGCTCATTTCCGGCAGCGAGTAGATGCGGTCGCGCTCGGCCTTGACCTTCCACAGCTCTTCATGGCCCATGATGACGGTGTCGATCACGGTGAACTGCTCGTAGGCGAACTGGTCCTGGCGCAGCTTACCCAGGCGCACGTTCGGCTCCAGCATCACCTGGCCACCGGACGGGTCGAGGTCGCCGCCGAGGATTTTCATGAAGGTCGACTTGCCGCAACCGTTGGCGCCGATCAGGCCGTAACGGTTGCCGCCGTTGAACTTGACCGAGACGTTCTCGAACAGCGGCTTGGCGCCGAACTGCATGGTGATGTTAGCTGTGGAGATCAAAAGACTTACCTATCAATAACTTAAGGCGCAAACGTCGACAGCAGCATCAGGCCCTAGGGTCGAGCTGCGGGGAGAGGAGTGCGGGAGTCATACCGGACGTTGCGGCCATTGTCTCACAGCCGGGGCCGTGGGCGAAACGCAATCGCGCAGCGGCCGCTGCTACACGAAACCTGTAGCAGCGGCCGCAGGCCGCGTCCTGCACAGAGATCTCAGACGAACGGCTGGGCGTTCGCGCTGCCGCGCGGCAGGCGGCAAGTGTTGGGCAGTGCGGTCAGGCGCTGGCGCCAGTTGGCGTGGAAGCAGAAGCCGGCCTTGGGCTGGGCCTTGGCGGCGGCTTGTGCCTGCATCCGCTGCTGGCGGATCTCGGCCAGGGAGGGGGTGGTGTTCTTCTGCGCCTTTGGCGCTGCATCGCTCTTGCCCAGGGATTTCAGGCAGGATTTGCAGGAAACTTCCTCAGGGTTCGCGCAGCTGACGACGTTGGGGGTGTTGCGGCCACAGGCGATGTCGCTGCCGTTCGGTGAGTAGTGTGTAACCAAACCGTGTTTCTCCAAGCATTTGAAATCAATGCTGATTTTCTCACATAAAGAGGTCGCCTGCCGAGTCGGGCGTGCTCAACGGTGCAATCAGGCCGGCGCCTTCGTTGCGTACGTTGCCCACTTCGGGCCCCACGCGGTACCACTGGAAGTCGGCCACGGGGCGGCCTTCATGGCGGGCCAGGGCTTCGGCCTGGGCGGCGCCGAGGCCGGGGTCGAGCCAGGCGCGGGCGGCGTCGGGAGCCAGCACCACGGGGCGGCGGTCGTGGATGTCGACCATGCCCTGGTCGCTTTCATCGGTGATGATGACGAAGCCGTCATTGTCGCCGCTTACCTGGGCAAGCCCGGCGAAAAATAGCGGGGCGCCGCTGTTGAGGCGGATGAACCAGGGTTGCTTGAGCTTGGGGTGCGCGGGGTCTTTCACCCATTCGTACCAGCCGTCGGCCGGCACCAGCACGCGGCCGGACGGCCACAGGCCCTTGAAGAAGCGGCTGCTGGCGACGGTCTCGACGCGGGCATTGATGGGCGCCGGGCGTTTGTCGGCAGCCCAGGAAGGGGCCCAGCCCCAGCGAGCCGCGTCGATGCGCAGCCCTTGCTCGTCCACGCGCAGCAACGGCACCCGGGTGGTGGGCGCCACGTTGTAGCGCGCCGTGGCCGGCGGGTCGCCGTGCACGGCGCGGGTGATGAATTCCAGTTCCAGCAGGTACTGGTCCATCCGCGCTGCCTGGGAGAAACGTCCGCACATCGCCTGGCCCTCGTTGATGCAGTCAAGCGTAGCAGTGCGGCGCGTTTTTCAAACTCAGGGGTTCAGCGATACACCCTGGTTTGCGCCCTTGGGCTGGCGGTACAGGTCAAGCAGGGCCTGGTCCAGCACCGAGGAAGCACCCCACGGTTTCGGGTCGTTGAGGATGGCCACCACGGCCCAGCTGTTGCCGTTGTCGTCGCGGCTGAAGCCGGCGATGGCGCGCACGGTGTTCAGGGTGCCGGTCTTGACGTGGCCTTCGCCGGCCAGCGCCGTGGTTTTCAGGCGCTTGCGCATGGTGCCGTCGGTGCCGATGATCGGCAGCGAGCTCATGAACTCGGCAGCGTACGGGCTTTTCCAGGCAACCTGCAGCATGGTTGCCAGCTCACGGGCACTGACGCGCTCGCCGCGTGACAGGCCCGAGCCGTTCTCCATCACCAGGTGGCTGGCGGGGATGCCCTTGCGCGCCATCCAGGCGCGGATCACGCGCTGGGCGGCCTTGGCGTCGTCAGCGTCGGCATCGGTGCGGTAGCGCGCGCCGATGCTCAGGAACAGCTGCTGGGCCATGGTGTTGTTGCTGTATTTGTTGATGTCGCGAATGATCTCGGCCAGGTCCGGCGAGAACGCGCGGGCCAGCAGCTTGGCGTCCTTGGGCACCACCGCCTCGCGGTCGCGGCCGGCGATGCTGCCGCCCAGTTCGCTCCAGATGGCGCGCACGGCGCCTGCGGTGTAGGTGGGGTGGTCGAGCAGCGACAGGTAGGTCTGCGAGCTGCAGCCTTCACCCAGGTTGCCGCTGACCACGACGCTGATGCCATCGGCGGCGGTCACCGGGTTGTAGCGCACGTCGCCACCGCAGGTTTTGCTGGCCAGCGCCTTGACCTGGTTATCGACGTGGATGCTGGCGATCGGCGGCTCGACCGACACCGACACTTTGCCGCCGTCGTTGCGGGCCACGAAGCGCAGCGCCTTGAGGTTGACCATCAGCGCGTCCGGGCGCACCAGGAACGGCGCGTTCTCGTCGCCGCCGTCGTCGTCGAACACCGGCAAGGTAGGCTGGATGAAGTAGCTGCGGTCCAGCACCAGGTCACCGGTGACCTGTTGCACGCCGTTGGCGCGCAGGTCACGCATCAGCAGCCAGAGCTTTTCCATGTTCAGCTTGGGGTCGCCGCCGCCCTTGAGGTACAGGTTGCCGTGCAGCACGCCGTTGCTCAGGGTGCCATCGGTGTAGAACTCGGTCTTCCACTGGTAGTTGGGGCCCAGCAGTTCCAGGGCAGCGAAGGTGGTGATGGTCTTCATGGTCGAGGCCGGGTTCACCGACACGTCGGCGTTGAACACGGTGGGCGTGCCCGGGCCGTTGAGCGGCACCATCACCAGCGACAGCGAATTGTCGCCGATCTTGCTGGTCTTCAGCGCCTGCGCCACTTTCGGCGGCAGGCTGGTGTTCAGCGGGGCGGCATGGGCGGGCAGGGCCAGGGGCAGCATCAGGCCTGCGAGCAAGAGGGGGCGGAACGATTTGATCATGATGAAAAAGACCCTGCGGGCGAGGGGTGAAAAGATGAGGGCGCGAAAAGGTGAAGGCCCCCGTACATAAAAGTGTCGGCATTATGCCCCAAGGTTTTAGTGCTTTGGCCCGGCTGACAGCTAATTCATGTTTTTTTCGACACTTGGGCGGGTTTGCTTGCAGGAAACGGGGCAGGCGGCCGCCGAAACTGGTAAAGTGCCGCGCGTTAATACTCAAGAGGATTGTTTCATGGCCACTAACCGTTCCCGCCGTCTGCGCAAAAAACTCTGCGTGGATGAATTCCAGGAGCTGGGTTTCGAACTGAACCTGGGCTTCAAGGAAGACCTGGACGACCAGGCAATCGACGCATTCCTCGACGCCTTCCTGGCTGACGCCATGGACGCCAACGGCCTGGACTACGTCGGTACCGATGACGTGGGCCTGGTGTGCACCGTTCAGCGTGGCTCGGTCAACGAAGAGCAACGCGCTGCCGTTGAAGCCTGGCTCAAGGGCCGTGACGAGCTGACCACTATCGAAGTCAGCCCGCTGCTGGACGCCTGGTACCCGGAAAAGCCGATCAACCCGGTCGCCTGATCCGAGTCAACGAAGAAGCCGCTGCCAGCCAGCGGCTTTTTTGTGCCTGGCGTTTGGGTGCTGATGACGTAGCAATCGCGGCTGCGTCAGGGTTCGCCACGGTGTGCCGGGAACAGCGCGGTGCCTTGGACGCGGCCTGCGGCCGCTGCTACAGGAACCGCGTTGTGCGTGTCGCGTAGCAGCTGCCGCAGGCGGCGTCCGGGGTTTGCCGGGGGGGTGGTGTTGCGCGTGGCCTTTGGACGCGGCCTCCGGCGCATGGCCGCCCCGTCGCTGCTACGCCAGTACGCCGGCCTTGGCCAGGACCTGCTCGATGTCGACTTTGTCCAATTGCTGCGCCGGCAGATATTCGCGGGCGTAGTCCATGTACACGCCGCTGCGCAGGAACAGCTCGAACAGCTCGGGGTCGATGTGCGCGTCGCGGCACATGAACGCCATGATGTTCAGCGCCTCGCTGAGGGTCTTGCCCTTTTTGTAAGGGCGGTCGGCGGCGGTCAGGGCTTCGAAGATGTCGGCGATGGCCATGACCCTTGCCGGCACGCTCATCTGCTCGCGGGTGAGCCCGCGCGGGTAACCGCTGCCGTCCATTTTCTCGTGGTGCCCGCCGGCCATTTCCACCACGTTCTGCAGGTGGCTGGGGAACGGCAGGCGGCCGAGCATCAGAATGGTCTGCACCATGTGGTGGTTGATGATGTAGCGCTCCTCGGCCGTCAGCGTGCCGCGGCCGATGCTGAGGTTGTACAGCTCGCCGCGGTTGAACTTGTAGGCCGGCACCTGCATGTTGAAACCCCAGGGGTTGTCGGCGGGCATGCGTTCGTTTTCCGGGCGTTCGAACAGGTGCTCGGGGCGGTCGGCCAGCAATGTTTCGCGTACCGGCAGCGCCGGCGCCGGGCTGCGCTCCTGGCGGTGGTTTTCTTCCCAGGACACGCCCAGGCGGTCGTCCAGGGTGCGCAGCCAGCTGCGTTCGGCGATGCGCGCCAGGCGTTCCAGGCTGGCGGCGTCCATGAACTCGCCGCCCAGGTTGCAGCGGGCAACGAAGGCAAAGTCATCGTCCAGCGCCTGCAGTTCGGCGTCGCGGGCGCTGGCCAGCGTCGCTTCATCGCCGCCTTCGGCGCGTTGCTGCCAATAGCTGACCCAGGCATCGCGCTTGAGCACCTCGAAACGGGTGCGAATCTCGTGGATACGGTCGTACAGGGTTTCCAGCTTGGTGGCTTTGTCCACCACGTATTCGGGCGTGGTCACCTTGCCGCAGTCGTGCAGCCACGCGGCAATGTGCAGCGCCTCCCATTCCTCTTCGCTGGGCTGGTAGGCGGCAAACGGCGCGGCCGGGCTGTCGGCGGCGGCGCGGGCGAGCATTTTGGTCAGCACCGGCACGCGCTGGCAGTGGCCGCCGGTGTAGGGGCTCTTGGCGTCGATGGCGCCGGCGATTATCTGGATGAAGGCGTCCAGCAGTTGCTGCTGGTGCACCTGCTGGCGCTGGCCTTCGATGCTGGCGGCGGCCACGCCCGACACCGCCTGGATGAAGGCGATGCGGTCGGAGCTGAACTTGGCCAGGTCGCTGCGGCTGCCGGTGTCGCGGTGCAGCAGCACCAGCACGCCGATGGTTTCGCCGCGCCGGTTGTGCAGGCGCACGCTGATCAGGTCCAGGCGCGGGCTGTCGAGCTTGAGCATGACCTGCTTGAGATCGCGGGCCTGGTCGAAGCCGATGGAGGTCACCACGCTATCGTGCTGCGCGCCAAGTGCCTGCAGCCACTCCGGGGTATCGCTGGCGCCCAGGGTGTGGGCGGTGAGCCCGTAATGGCCGACGTTGCGGCGCTTGCCGTTGATGATCAAACCGTTGGGCTGCACTTGGCCACTGTCGCTGTCGTACAGGTAGATGATGCCGGCCTGGGCGTTGCTCAGGTTCACGGTTTCCTGCAGCACGCGCTTGAGCAAGGGTTCGAAGCGGGTTTCCGCCGACAAGGTGGCAGTGATCTCGAAGAAGCTGGCCAGGGTCTGCTTCATGCGGTGCATGGACTCGGTCAGCTGGTCCACCTCCAGCACCGGCGAGCGGCGCGTGGCCGGGCGCTTGAAGTCGAAGCTGCGGATGGCATCGGCCTCCTTTACCAGTGCATACAGCGGCTTGACCAGCAGGCGCGAGGTCAGCCAGCCCACCGGCAGGCACAGCAGCAGAATGGTCAGGGTCACCAGCGCGCCTTGCCAGCGCAGGCGGTAGGCGTCGGCCAGCAGCTCATCCTCGGGCACCAGCAGGGCCAGTTGCAGGCCATCGGGGGCGCCCTGGTCGATGCTGCTGCGCGACACCACCCAGTTGCGGCCGTTGACGTGCAGGCGGTTGTCGGCCCCGGCACCGGTGGCCAGCAGCGCGGCCAGCGCCGGGTCCAGGTCCGCGACCTTGACCAGTTGCGCGGTGCCGCTCTGGGTAATCAGGCGCTGGTTGTCGGGGTAGGCGACTGCGTTGCCGTCATGATCGAACAGGGCAATTTGCGTGTGCGGCGTGACGCGGTGCTTGGCCAGGGTGGCGCTGAGATCGTCCAGAGTCAGGTCGGCGCCGATCACCGCATGGTCGTTCACCCGCAGCGCCAGGGTGGTGCCCACCGCGTGGCTGGAGAAAAACACGTAGGGGTCGGTGGTGATCTGCCCGCGATCGCCCAGCGCGCGGCCAAACCAGTCGCGGCTGCGCGGGTCGTAGGGGTCGTCGGTGATGTCGTGGCGGCTGATCAGGTTCAGCGAGCGGTCGAACATCAGCGACTGCGAATGAGTGACGCCGGCGCTGTCGTGCTCGATGCTCCACACCTGGTACAGCGCGTCGGCGGGCGCGGCGAAGTGCTCGCGCAGCGCCGCGGTGCGCAGCGGCCGCACCATGAAGAAGTCACCGTTGCCGTAGCCGGTGTACAGCGACGCCAGGTTGGGGTTGTCGGCCAGCGACTGCGCCATGGGCTCCAGCAGGGCCAGGCGTTGTTCGAGGCTGGCGGTCTGGGCTGCATCGTTGAGCGCCAGCAGGCTGAGCAGGTGGCGAATGGGCAGGTAGGTGTGGTCGATGTCCAGGCGCACGTCCTGGTCGATGCGTGAGAACAGCGCCTGGCTGCTGGACAGGATGATCTGCGAGGTTTGCCGGTAGTTGAACAGGCCCAGCACCGTGCCGGTCAACAACAGCAGCAGGGTGAACATGGCACTGATGTGCACGTGCAGTGGAAAGCGGCGTTGGAAGAGCCTGGGCATCGCGAATCACTCCTTGAGGATGCGTCCACCGCCTGCCAGACGCGGCCGTGGCAAGCAGTGTGCAGAGCCTGATCACCGCAGCCCTTGCGAGCCGATAATGGCCAACCGTGTGCTGCTTTACAAGGCCTGCGCTTCAACGGTGCGGCGGGTTTTCCAAATGATGTGCCAGGGCTTTTTCCAGCATGTCCATGGCCCGGATCACCTGGTTGGGCGAAACGTGCGGGTCGCGGTGTTTGCACGCCGCTTCCAGGGCTTCGCAAGCCTGGGTCAGGGCGCTGGCGGCGACGATGCGGGCCGCGCCCTTGATGCGGTGCGCCAGGTCGAACAGTGCGGCGGCACCCTTGGCCGCCAGCAGGGCCTCGCGGTCCTCCTTGCAGCTGCGCCGCACCTGCTCCAGCAGGCGGCGTTCCATGTCGGGGTTGCCGCCGGTCAATGAGGCCAGTTGGCTGAGGTCGATGATGTGGTTGCGGGCGTTCACGGTCATGGCTTCCAGGGCTAGGGTCAGGTCAGTGAGGCTGATGGGTTTGAACAGGCAGTCATTCATGCCCGCGGCCAGGCAGCGCTCGCGCTCCTGGTGCTGGGCGCTGGCGGTGTAGCCGAAAATCACCCGCGGGTGCTGGTCGTGATCGCGCTCGTGCTGGCGCAGGCGCCGGGTCAGTTCGTAGCCGTCCATGCCGGGCATGTTGCAGTCCACCAGCAGTACGTCGAAAACCCCGGCCAATGCCGCCTGCAGGCCGGTGTTGCCGTTATCGGCGGTGGTGGCGCCCACGCCCAGGAACTCCAGTTGCTGGGTCATCAGCAGGCGGTTGGCAGGGTGGTCATCCACCACCAGCACGCGCAGGCCGCTCAACAAGGCGGCTGACGGTGGGGCGGGGGTTTCGACGTTTTCCAGGGGCGGCAACTCCTCGGCCACAAGGCCCAGGCACACCTGGGTGCCCCGGCCCGGTTCGCTGTGCAGTTCCAGGCTGGCGCCCATCAGTTCGCAGAGGCTTTTGCTGATCATCAGGCCCAGGCCGGTACCGCTGCGCGCCCGGCGGCTGCCGGGGTCTACCTGCACGAAGGGTTGGAACAGGCGCTGGCGATCGTGAGCGGCGATGCCGATACCGCTGTCGCTGACCTGTACGTGCACCTGGCGGGTGCCCGGGGCGGTACCGGGCACCATGCGCAGGTCGATGGTGACCTGGCCCTTGTCGGTGAATTTTATCGCGTTGCTGACCAGGTTCGACAGCACCTGCTTCAGGCGCAAGGGGTCCAGGGTTACGTCCGGTTGCGGCCCGGCCGGTACCTGCACCAGCAGTTGCAGGCCCTTGTCGCGGGCCAGGCCTTCGAAAATGCGCGCCACATCGCTGATCACCCGCATGGGCTGCGTGCGTTCGAGCTTGAGCGTCAGGTGCCCGGCTTCGATGCGTGACACGTCGAGAATGTCGCCGATCAGCGCCAGCAAGTCACGGGCAGAGCCGTAGGCCACCTCGATGGCGCCGCGGTCCAGCTGGTTGTGCTCGGCGCGCCGCAACGCCAGCTCCAGCATGCCAATCAGGGCATTCATGGGCGTGCGGATCTCGTGGCTCATGGTGGTCAGGAACGTGCTCTTGGCGCGGTTGGCCTGGTCGGCCTGCTCCTTGGCCTGGCTCAGGTCTTCCAGCAACTGGTGGCGCTCGCTGATGTCCACCCAGCCGCCGATCACGCCCTGCACCAGGCCTGCGGTGTCGCGGTACGGCAATATCCAGTGGTAAATGTGCAAGGTGCGGTCACCCAGGCGCAACGGCCGGTCCATGACCAGCGGCTTGCCCTGTGCCATCACCTGCAGGTAGTCCAGGTGAAAGGCGCGGGCCTGCTCGGCATCCAGCAGCACGCCTTGCTCGACGGTCTTGCCGATGACGGCTTCGCGGCGCGCAGCGAAGGTCTTCAGGTAGCTGTCGTTGCAACTGAGCAGGCAGCCGTGACGGTCGCGCACGTAGATGGGGTGGGGCGTACCGTCCACCAGCGCGCGCATGAACTGGAACTGGTCGGCCAGGGCGCGCTCTGCGGCTAGGCGCTGGCGTATCTGCCGGCGCATGTACAGAATCCACAGCAGTGCCAGGCCCAGCAGCACGCCCGCCACGCCGACGATCTGCAGTATCAGCCGGTGATAATTGCGCCAGTAGCCGTTGCTGTCCGGGGTGAAGTTGCGCCAGCGCGCGGTGATGGCGGTCATTTCCGCCGGGCCGATGCTCAGCAGCGCCTTGTCGAGGATTGGCCCCAGCTCGCCGGCCTGTTCGCCGGTGGCCATGGCAAAGGTGGCCGGCGCAGTGCCGACGGTGCTGCGCATGGCCAGGCGGTCACGGAACACCGGCGAGGCCAGCAGGTGGCGGGCGATCACCAGGGCGCTGATGCCGGCGTCGGCCTGGCCCTGGGCAAGCAGGTCGAGGGTGGCGAAGGCATCGTCGGTTTCCACCAGCCGCGCCTGCGGGTAATGCTGGCGCAGCCACGGCACCAGCGGGTTGCCCCGGGTAATGGCCAGGCGCCCGGCGAAGCTGCTCAGTTCAAGGGGCCCGCTGGCGTTGGCGGCGGTGACCAGCACGTAGGAATTGCTCAGGTAGGGGCGGCTGAACTGCACGCTCTGTTCGCGCTCGTCGCTGGGGATGATCGCGGCGATCAGGTCGGCACGGCCCTGGCGCACGCGTTCGAGCATGTCGCCCACGCCGTTGGCCCGTTGAATCTCGAATTGCAGCCCGGTGCGCAGGCGGATCAGTTCCAGCAGGTCGGCGCTGATGCCGCGCAGGTTGCCCTGGCGGTCGAAGAACGTCAGGGGCGCGAATGATTCGTCCACCACCACCCGCACGGTGGGGTGCGCGGCCAGCCAGCTCTCTTCGCGGCGGCTGAGTTGCAGCTTGCGGTCGGTGAGCAGCAGGTCACTGGCGCCGCTCCAGCGCTGGAAAATGCTTTCGCGCACGTCCTGGCCGATGCTGTTCAGCGCGGTATTGACCTGGTCCAGCAGCGCCTGGTTGTCGCGCCGCAAGGCGAAGCTGAAACCTGCCGGTTCGTCGCGGCTGAAATTGACCATGCGCAGATTGTTCAGCAGGCCCTGGTCCATCTGGTAATGGGTGGAGATGGTGTCGCCCAGGAACACATCGGCCTGCTCGAACGCCACGGCATTCAGGGCGTTCTGGTACGAAGGGAAAAACTGCACCAGCGCCTTGGGGTAGTGGGTTTCCAGGTAGCTGGCCGGCAGGTAATGGTTGACCACGCTCAGGCGGCGGCCGGCCAGTTGCTCATCCAGCGGCTGGGTGTCGTTTACCCGTGCCACGAGCACCGGGCGGTCGACCGCGTAGGCCTGCGACAGCACCAGCTCGGGCCTGGCCGCTTCATAGCCATTGGCGCTGGCCAGCAGGTCGATGCGCCCCTCGCTCAGCGCTTGTATGGCCTGGTCGCGGCTGGGGTAGCGCTGCACGGTCAGCGGCCGGTGCAGCGCCTGGCCCAGCAGCGCGGCATAGTCGGCGCTCAGGCCCTCGTATTCCTGGCCGTTGCTGATGTCGAAGGGTGGGTAGTCGGGGGCCGAGGTGCCCAGGCGCAGGGGCACGCCTTGGTTGTTGGGCGCTGCGTGCCCCGGTTGTGCACCGTTGTGGTCGCGCAACAGCAGCCGCTGGGTGTCCTCTGCCAAGGTGGTGCCGACAAGGCAGCACAGGGTGCAGACAAGGGCCAGGCGACGGCGCACTGTCTTCATACCAGGTAGTTGCGCTTGGCAATTTCAATCAGGTCGACCAACGAGGCTACCTGCAGTTTTTGCATCAGGCGCTTCTTGTAAGTGCTGACGGTCTTGTTGCTGAGAAACATGCCCTTGGCGATTTCCTTGTTGGAGTGGCCTTGGGCAAAAAGTTGCAGCACCATCAGTTCCCGGTCATTCACACCTTTGAATAACTCGATCTCATCACGCTCGCCGGGTGCCACCGGGGGGGAACTCAGCACGGTGCTGGGGAAATAACTGTAGCCGGTCATTACCGCCGCAACGGCACTCTTCAGCTCTGCCAGGGCCTCACGCTTGCACACATAGCCCGCCGCCCCCGACTGCATGCAGCGGTGGGTAAACAGCGGTGGTGTCTGGGCAGTCAGTACCAGTATCCGCGAACCGATATTCATGGTCTGAAAGCGCGCCAGCACCTCAAGGCCGTCCAGGCGCGGGATGCTGATGTCGAGGATGATCAGGTCCGGCGGGTTCTCGCGGATCATCTGCATGGCATCGACGCCGTTGTTGCATTCACCGATCACGGTGTAGCCCTGCTTCTCCAGGATGAAGCGAACGGCGAGGCGTATGACCGGGTGGTCGTCAACAATAAAAGCAGTGCTCATAGTAACTTCCCATACAGGCGACGAAGAAAAGGCGCACATTAGCCCAGTTAATGGGGGTGGCATATGAGTAAGCACGCCATCTGCGCTATATAGGAAATTTCCTACAGAAAATGAAGTTTTAGAATACACCGCTTTGTTGGTTTTTAAAGTGTCAAGGGGTTGATTGGTTCGTGTTGTTGCAACGTGAAAGTGCGTGTTTGCTCATGTTCATGGTGTATGAAAATATTCTGTTAGTTGTTGTATTTGTCGTGCGATGTTGAAAATAAATATACACATGAGTGGTTGAGTTGATGCTTGCGGTAACTTTCCTTACAGGCACAGACGATTATTCTCCATATCGGCAGTGCGAGGGGAGCAGACGATTCCGAAAGTGTTGTAGGCTTTTTCCGAGTAGCAACGGGCTTGAAACCGCGTTGCCTGCATCGCGACTAAAGTCGGCTCCTACGCCGTGCGTGCTAGGGCCTTGGCTGCGCAACTCTGTAGCAGCTGCCGAAGGCGGCGTCCGGATTCGCTGCGGTGTGCCAGAAACAGCGCAGCGCCTTGGACGCGGCCTGCGGCCGCTGCTACGAAACCACCTACGCCGTGCGTGCTAGGGCCTTGGCTGCGCAACTCTGTAGCAGCTGCCGAAGGCGGCGTCCGGAT
>NZ_JBWCAM010000016.1:155564-198029 GCF_056175065.1 Pseudomonas sp. JC1203 | reverse complement strand
TAAAGGCAAGTGCGCAAAAGTGGCGCTGGTGGCGTGCATGCGGGTGCTGCTGATCCGGCTTAACGCCATGCTGCGCGAGGGCACAGCATGGCGGACGTAATTAACTGGGCAAGACAGTTGCTGCTACACGAGGTTTTGCGCACATCGCACCTGTAGCAGCGGCCGCAGGCCGCGTCCTGGAGCAACGCAGGACCGCCGCCGGACGCAGCCTTCGGCAGCTGCTACGTACTGGGCGAGCTGTTGGGGCCTTAAAAGCTCGCTGGCAAGCCAGCTCCCACAAGATCTGCCATGGCCTGGTGGATCGGCGTTGCCAGCCTGATCGATTGCTTACGAATCAATCAGTTAAATATCCACAATTTTTTACATCGGCCTTTCCGTCGCATCTTTGACAAAACCTGTTGACGACGCATTTGGTAACACCTTATATATCCCCATCAATCGTCAATAGATCCCCGCCAAGCCTTGCCTAGGTAATACGAAACCGCTCCGGTTTCGACAGTCCTTTCCGATAGTTGCATACCTGCGCCGACGTCGCCTGTGGCGGTAGCGTGCCCCACCCTTTCCGTGCGCAGTCCTTCCGTTTTTCCCAACTTCATCAGGTCAGGCCACCCCTCGGCTTGCACACCCACTGATTTGCCTCCGCCCTGCCCGGAGCGCGTGTGGTTTCTTCTTTAAAAAGGAACTTCCCATGACAGTCATCAACGCGCGATTCCTGGCCCAGGACCACAGCGGGGTGCAGCCATGAGCCGGCTCGCCTACCTCGACTCCCTCCGGGGCATTGCTGCAATCCTGGTCGTCGTTACCCACCTCTGGCTACCCTCGCTGGGGGCGTGGTCGCTGCCTGACCACTTCCTGCTCGACATCGGCAAGATGGGGGTCATCTGGTTCTTCCTGCTCAGCGGGGTGGTCATCCCGTTCAGCCTGCAGCCAGGCCCCGGCGGTGCGCGACGCTTTATCGTGTCGCGGGGGCTGCGGCTGTATCCCACCTATTGGCTATCGATGGCGGTGTTCGTCGCCATGCTGGCGCTGACCGGCGCAGAGCTGCCGAGTGGCCGCACCATCATCGCCAACCTGACCATGCTGCAGGCAGCTGCCGGTTTCGACGACGTGGTGGGGCTGTACTGGACACTGTTCATCGAATGGGTGTTCTACGCCCTTTGCCTGGGCTTGATGTTGATGAGCAAGCTCCACGACACGGCGTTCCGCGCCCTTTGCGCGTTGGGGCTGCTGTTGGTCGCGCTGGCAATGGGCATGGCCCGCATGCTGCTTCACCGCAAGTTGCCGGTAGCCTTGCCGCTGGGGCTTTCATTGATGCTGTTCGGCTCGATCTGGCGCGACTGGATTCTAGGGCAGGCCAACGCCACGACCAAACGCTGCGCTGTCGCCCTACTCGGGGCCTACTGCGTGCTGCTGCCGCCGACCTTCTACGCCTCCTACAGCTTCGACACCGGCCTGGGCGAGTACTGGGTGCGCTATCTGTTCACCTATGCACTGGCCATCGGCAGCTTCCTGCTGCTGACCCAGCGTGTACGCCTGCAGCAACCACTGCTGCTGTGGCTGGGCACCCGGAGTTACTCGCTGTACTTGCTGCACCCCAGCATGGCGTTGCTGGCGGGTTACTGGCTGGGCAGTGCCAAGCCGTCCACCTTGCTGGCGCTGGTGGCTACCGGCCTTGCGTTCCTGGCAGCCCATGTGAGTTATCGCTACGTCGAGTTGCCGTTCATGCAACTGAGCAAACGCCTCAACGGCAAAACGCCTGTGCCCATGCCACTCATTGCTGAATTGCAGGTGCCTCAGGAAGCCGGCAATCGGCCATGATTGGGGTCGCAGCAGAGAAACCGGCCTTGAGTCGGTTTTTTTGTGCCTGCGATTTGCCCGGGGCGCACCACAATCCGCGCAATCGGAGCTGTAAGACCGGGCTTCAGGACCTCTATTCTGGGCTCCCCCCCATCACCCCATTCGCCTCGCGAAACCCAAGCGCCTCATCGGCAAACTCAAACGTGCCGCCGTCCCTCACCTCCCGCGCCGCCCGCAATAACGCCCCCAGCGCCGCGCGGGCAAACGAACTGCCCAGGCTGACCCTGCGCACTCCTGCCCCTTCCAGTTCACTGGCAGTGAGCTTCGACCCCGCCAGCCCCATCACCACATTCACCGGATTACCCAGCGCCGCACACACCTGGCGAATGGCCTCAAGGTTGGGCAACGACGGCGCAAACAGCACATCGGCGCCAGCCCGTTCGAAAGCCACCAGGCGGTGAATGGTGTCGTCGAGGTCCAGGCGGCCATGGCTGAAGTTTTCCGCACGGGCCACGAAGGTGAACGGAAACGGCAGACTGCGCGCGGCTTCGACGCCAGCGATTACCCGCTCCAGGGCGTGGTTGAAGTCATAGATGGGCGCCGCAGCGTTACCGGTGGCGTCTTCGATGGAGCCACCCACCAGGCCGATCTCGCCCGCCATGCGGATGGTGGTGGCGACGGCGTCGGGGCTATCGCCGAAGCCGTTTTCCAGGTCGGCGCTGACCGGCAGGTCGGTGGCCTGCACGATAGCCTGGGCATTGGCCAGGGTTTCACTGCGCGACACGGCCCCTTCACCATCGCGGCGGCCCAGGCTGAAAGCAAGGCCGGCGCTGGTGGTGGCCAGGGCCTGGTAGCCCAGGGATTCGAGGATTTTCGCGCTGCCGGCGTCCCAGGCGTTGGGCAGGATAAAGAGCTTGGGCTGGGTGTGCAGGGCCTGGAAGGCCAGGGCTTTGTCGAGGGTTTGCATGGGAGGCCTCGCCAATAGTGGAGAGGTTTAAGTTGTAGCAGATCGCGAACAACACGACGTTCCCTGATGTTGCCGATGCCCAGCGCAGCCAGCCGGCAGCGGCTACACCGAACGGCCAGTCACTGCTCGCGCACCGGCTCGCCGCCCGCGCAGGTCCAGTCCACCAGGCGGATGCTGTCGCGGCCGCCGCGCTTGGACTCGTACAACGCCGCATCGCCCAGCTCGATCAACTCCGCCAGGCTGGCAGGCGGCTGGTCGAACAGGTTGGCGCCGATGCTGAGCGTCACGGCTTCGGGGGTAGCGAAGGCATCCGCGGCGGCGCTGTGGAAGCGGTCGCGCAACGCGCTGCCCAGTTCCACGATAGCCTCGCGCGTGGCATTGCTCACCAGAATGACGAATTCGTCGCCGCCCAGCCGCGCAGCCAGGGAGTTTTCCGGCAGCACCGCGCGGATCATCTCGCTGAGCGCAATCAGCAGGCGGTCGCCGGCCGTATGGCCGTGCAGGTCGTTGACCAACTTGAAGTTGTCGATGTCGATCAGCAGCAAGGCGCCGGGCCGGGCGCTGGAGACATCCTGCAGCAGGCGCGGCGCCCGCTGCTCCAGGGCGCGGCGGTTGTACAGGGCGGTGAGCGGGTCGCGGGCCGCCAGGCGGGCGATCTGCCGTTCGCGCCGGTAGCGCTCGGTGCCGGTCATGGACAGGGCGATGAGCATGATCGCCATGGCGCCCTCCACCAGGGAGATCTGGATGATTTCGCCGCGGAACGCCGCCAGGTCGATGAGGGCGCCGGGCAGCACCACCGACAGCGCCTTGGCGAAGTAGAACAGGCCGTGCAGCAACAGCACGTAGCGCAACTGCACCGCGCCCACGCTCAAGGACTTGCCGTGGGGGCGCAGCAGGAAGCTGGCGCGCAGGGTGACCAGGCCGATCATGCTCGATTGCGTGGCCATCATGACCTTGGACCACCAAGGCCCGTCGGGCAGGAACAGCATGCCCAGCCAGACCGCGATAATCAGGTACCAGGCCCTGGACAGCCGTGCCTCGGTAAAGCGCGCCACCCCCAGCAGGAACAACCAGTGGGCGGTCACCAGCAGGCCATTGGCGAACCAGATGCCCACCACCAGCAAGCCGCTGCCGCGCAGCAGCGCCAGGGTGGAACCAATGGTGATGATGCCGAAACCGGCACTCCACAGCAGCAGTGACGGCGAACGCACGCTGGCCCACTCTACCGCCAGGTACAGCGCGGCGGCGGCAGCCAGGGCGATGGTGATCGTCAACATTGTGGGTGGGTCGAGCGCCATGTTCTGACGGGGCCTGTGCGGTTCAATTTCGGTGAGCGGATTGTAAGCGCTCAAGGCGCTTTTTCGGAGAGCTTGGTCAAGTTTTCGGATGACGGCCTTGTGCGACACGCTGTCGCCTGTGCCATCGGCGGCGCGGGCGGAATCTTTATTGATCGGGCGGGTAATTTTCGGCGGTTGCGGTCAAAGTTTGTCCGCAGAGGATATAGGCGGATGATATGACCCCAGGGTTGAATCGCGCCCAACAAAAAACCCGCCGAAGCGGGTTTTTTGTTTTGGCCCATTCAACTCCCTGTCGAAGTGAATCCTTTCGTGGCCTGTCATCCTGACGCCGGGCAACTCCTTTGCCTCAGCTGTTGGACGTAGATTAAGGCCACGGGCGAGTTTCCCATAGAGGCGATTGGGAGCACGGCGTGTAAGACATTGGCTATTACACTATAGGTTCCGTCGCACCCGCCGGGCTGTAGGCTCTGTACGAAATGTATCCCAGCTCGCCCATGCTGCGTTGAAAACAGGCTCGGAATGCTCATTTACAACCCGTAAACTCCGCTTCCTCGCCTGTTTTCGCCTTGCCTGGCCTTCGCTGGAACACATTTCATACAGACCCTAGTAGGCTTGGGGAAACGCCAAGGACCGCTGCCCATGACCCAGAACATCTACGACAACCCGCACTTCTTCGCCAATTACGCCCAACTGGGGCGTTCAGTGCACGGCCTGGACGGCGCCGCCGAGTGGCCGGCGTTGCAGGCCATGTTGCCGATCATGCACGGCGTGCGGGTGGTGGACCTGGGTTGCGGGTATGGCTGGTTCTGCCGCTGGGCCGCCGAACAGGGCGCGCGCAGCGTGCTGGGGCTGGACGTGTCGCAGATGATGCTGGAACGCGCCCGCGCCACCACCAGCGACGAGCGCATCCGCTACGCCCAGGCCGACCTGGAACAGCTGGAACTGCCCGAATGCAGCGTCGACCTGGTCTACAGCTCGCTGACCCTGCATTACCTCAAGGACCTGCCCGGCCTGCTGGCTGCCGCGCACAGGGCGCTGGTCCCCGGCGGCCACCTGGTGTTTTCCATCGAGCACCCGATTTTCATGGCGTCGCGCCAGGCAGACTGGATAACCACGGCTGACGGCCGCAAAGTGTGGCCGGTGGACAGCTACCAGCGTGAAGGGGCGCGGGTCACCAACTGGCTGGCCGACGGCGTGGTGAAACAGCACCGCACCCTCGGCACGTTGTTGAATGCGGTCATGGGCGCCGGCTTTACCCTGGCGCATATCGAGGACTGGGGGCCGACCGCGCAACAGCTGGCGGCGGTGCCAGCGCTGGCCGATGAGGTGGAGCGGCCGATGCTGCTGTTGGTGGGGGCACACCGATGAGAACATTTGTACTCCTGCTGCTTGGCACCTTGACCACAGGTGCTTTCGCCGCCAGCGAACCGAAGCCCGACTGCGCCAATGCGCTGACCACGGTGCAGATGACCCAATGTGCGGCGCTGGACGCAGATGCCGCCGAGGCGCAATTGAACGCGGCCTATCAGCAGTTGCTGAAACGGCTTGGCCAGCCCGACAGCGCCACGGACAAATTCAGCCTCATGCGCCAGAAACTGCAGGCAGCCCAGCGCGCGTGGATCAAGTTCCGCGACGCCGACTGCGACGCGGTGTACCAGGTGAACGCCTCGGGCAGTATTCGTGGGCTGGCTGCGCTGGGCTGCAAGCGGGCCCACGCCGAGCAGCGCACCAAAGAGTTGCAGGCTTACCTGGGGCCGTGACCACCCGTTAGCAGCAGTCTTCGGCAGCGGTTACAGGTTTGCCGCGCACACGTATCAAACCCGCTAAGATACCCTCCTCCCCCGCCACCGCAGGCCCCATCGTGTCATCACTCATCGTCGCCCTCGGCGCTTCCGCCGGTGGCCTGGGGCCGCTGGAAGGCTTTCTGCGCCTGATGCCGGCAGACTCCGGCGCCTGCTTCCTGGTGATTCAACATCTGGACCCGGACCACCCCAGCCTGCTGGCCGAAATACTTGGCCGCGCCACCACCCTGACCGTGCTGGAAGCCAGCGACGGCGCGCGCCTGCTGGCCAACACGGTGTACGTCATACCGCCCAACCATGACCTGCGCCTGGCCGGCAAACGGCTGGCGCTGGGCCCGCGGCCGGCGACGGGGCAACACCTGCCGATCGACACCTGCTTCACCTCCCTGGCCGAGCAGCACGGCGCACGGACCGTGGGCATCGTGCTGTCCGGCACCGGCAGCGATGGCACCCGCGGTTGCCGGGCCATCCTCGACCACGGCGGCAGGACGCTGGTGCAATCCCCGGAGGAAGCAGCCTACAGCGGCATGCCCGACAGCGTGATCCAGGCCGGCAACGCCACCCAGGTACTGACCGTGGCGCAGATGGCCGGCGCGCTGTTCAGCGAGCCCCTGCCGGTGGCCAATACAGCCCTGCAGCACATCCTGCTGCACTTGCGGCAAAGCACCGGCCACGATTTTACCCAGTACAAGAAAAGCACCATTGCCCGGCGCATCGAACGGCGCATGCAGGTGCAACAGGTGGCCAGCGAAGCCGACTACGTGAAACTGCTGGAAACCAGCGCCAGCGAGGCGCAGCTGCTGTTCAACGAACTGCTGATCAACGTCACCCAGTTCTTTCGCGACCCGCTGGCGTTCCAGGTGATGCAGGCACAGGTGCTGGAGCCCATGCTGGCAGCCAAGGGCCGCGACGAGGTGTTGCGCATCTGGGTGGCCGGCTGCGCCAGCGGCGAGGAAGCCTATTCGCTGGCGATTCTGCTGCACGAACTGCTGCAAGGCCGCGACCAGCCACTGACCGTGCAGTTCTTCGCCACCGACCTTGACGCCGACGCCATTGCCACCGCACGGGCCGGGCTGTACCCGGCCAGCATTGCCGAGGACGTTGGCGCTCATCGCCTGCAGCGCTACTTCAGCCAGGAGGAAGCTGGCTACCGGGTACGCAAGGAAATCCGCGAGATGATCGTGTTCGCGGTGCAGAACGTCATCAAGGACCCGCCCTTTACCCGCCTCGACCTGCTGTGCTGTCGCAACCTGATGATCTACCTCGGCCACGCCCTGCAGAACCGCCTGGTGCCCAGCTTCCATTACGCGCTCAAGCCGGGCGGCGTGCTGTTCCTGTCCCCCAGCGAGAGCATCGGCGGCCATGCCACGCTGTTCTCGCCCCTGCACCGCAAGTGGAAACTGTACCGGGCCATCAAGGGGACGATGCCCGCCTCCATGCCGTTGAACCGCAGCCTGTCCTGGGTGCCCGAACGGATCGCCAAACTACCGGAACACCCCGCGAAAATGACCCGTGAAAGCAATATCGCCGAACTGACCCGCCGCGCCCTGTTGCAGGATTTCGGCCCCGCGTCGGTGGTCACCGACCTGAGCGGCACCATCCTCTACATCCACGGCGACACCGGCAACTACCTGCGCCCGGCGCCTGGCCAACCCAGCCTGAGCGTCATCGACATGGCCCGCGAAGGCCTGCAACTGGCGGTGCGCAATGCCGTGCAACAAGCGGCCGACGGCAGCCTGACGCAACCGCTGACTGTCACCACCGACGGCATCAACCGCCAGGTTCAGGTCAGCGCCCGGCGCCTGGCCGACAGCGCCCAGGGCGAACGCCTGCTGCTGATAACGTTCCAGGACCTGCCCGGCGCACCTGTCACCAGCAGCGAAGCGCTGAGCCAGCCGAGCCCCGAAAACGTCACGCGGCTGGAGCGCGACCTGGCCTACACCCGCGCCAACCTGCAGGCCACCATTGATGAGCTGCAGGACGCCAATGAAGAGCTGAGTTCGGCCAACGAGGAAATGCAGTCCACCAACGAAGAGTTGCAGTCCTCCAACGAGGAGCTGGAGACGTCGCGCGAGGAACTGCAGTCGGTGAACGAGGAGCTGGTGACCGTCAACGCCGAGCTGCAAGCCAAGATCGAGCAGCTGGGCGACATGCAGAACGACATGAAGAACCTGCTGGACAGCATCAACATCGGCACCATCTTCCTCGATACCCACCTGGCCATTCGGCGCTTCACCCGCGATGCGGTGAAAATCTACCGGCTGATTCCCAAGGACGTCGGGCGGCCGCTGGCAGACATTACGTCCTACCTGGACAACCTGGACCTGCTGGTGCCCGCGCAACAGGTGCTCGACACCCTGATACCCCGCGAGATAGAGCTGTGCACCACGGCCGGCGACTGGTTCATGGCGCGCCTGCTGCCCTACCGCACCCTGGACAACGTGATCGACGGCGTGGTCATGACGTTCCACGACATCAACGCCCGGGTGGCCAACGAACAGGCCATCCAGGCCGCCCGCGAGCTGGCCGAAGCCATGGTGGACACGGTCATCGAGCCGCTTTTGCTGCTGGATCACGACCTGCGGGTGGTGACCGCCAGCCGCTCGTACTATCGTGAATTCCACACCGGGCCGGCGCAAACTGCTGGCCGTCGGCTATATGAGTTGGGCAACGGCCAATGGGATATCGTGGCATTGCGCAATCAGTTAGGCACCATTCTGCAGGACAACACCAGCTTCGATGGCTTTGTGGTTGAACAAGTGCTGGCCGGCGCCGGTCCACACACCATTACCCTCAACGCCCGCCGTGTCGCAGGCAGCGGCGCGCGGCCGCACCTGATTCTGCTGGCCATGCAACTCCAACCGTCGAAAACCTAGAGGGTCTGCTCCATGAAGTTGCCGACACCTGCACAGGCTTCCCCCCACACTGCGCAGGCCGGCAACACGCAGCTGCTGTACGACCTGCAAATGCACCAGGTCGAGTTGCAGATGCAGAACGAGGAGCTGCGCAACGCCCACCTGGCCCTGGAAACCTCCCGCGACCTGTACCTGGACCTGTACGAGCATGCGCCGGTGGGCTACCTGACCCTATCCACCCAAGGGGTGATCGAGGCGGTGAACCGCACCGGCGAGACGCTGCTGGGTTGCTCGCGCGAGCGCCTGCTGCAACGCCGCTTCGCCAGCCGCGTAGCCAGCCATGACCGCGACCGCTGGCAACAAGTATTCGTGCGCATGTGCCGCGGCGCCCAGCCCGAAGAGTGCGAGCTTACCCTGCGGCGCGCCGATGGCAGCCTGTGGCTGGCACGCCTGAACTGCGTGCAGCACCCCAGCCAGCCGCCCAGCGTGCGGGTGAGCATCACCGACCTCACCGCCCGCCAGCAGCTGGAAAGCCGCCTGAGCCTGGCCGCCAGCGTATTCACCCATGCCCGCGAGGGCATCATGATCACCGACGCCACCGGCACTATCGTCGAGGTCAACGACGCCTTCAGCACCATCACCGGCTACGCCCGCGCAGATGCCGTGGGCCGCAACCCGAGTTTCCTGGGCTCGGGCCTGACCGAGCCGGCCCTGTACGCCGAGCTGTGGCGCTGCCTGCGCGATGAGCATCACTGGCAGGGCGACCTGTGGAACCGGCGCAGCAACGGCGAAACCTTTGCCACCCGCCAGACCATCACCGCCATCCAGGATGCCCATGGGCAGGTGCAGCATTATGTGTCGCTGTTCACCGACGTCACCGAGGTGCATGAGCACCAGCGGCAGCTGGAATACGTGGCCCACTACGACCCGCTGACCCACCTGCCCAACCGCGTGCTGCTCGCCAGCCGCCTGCAACAGGCCATGACCCGGGCCTTGCAGGCAGGCAGCAAGCTGGCGCTGGCGTACCTGGACCTGGACGGTTTCAAGGCCATCAATGACGTGCATGGCCACGAAGCCGGCGACCGCGTGCTGACCACCGTCGCCCGGCGCATGAAACACACCCTGCGCGACGCCTGCACCCTGGCGCGCCTGGGCGGCGATGAGTTCGTGGCGCTGATCGTCGACCTCGACCATGTCTGCGACAGCGCGCTGATGCTCGAACGCCTGCTGGCCGCCGCCAGCGAGGTGGTGCAGGTGGGTGCGCTGCCCATCGAGCTGTCCGCCAGCATCGGCGTCAGCTATTACCCCCAGGAGGGCGAGGTCAGCGCCGACCAGTTGCTGCGCCAGGCCGACCAGGCCATGTACCAGGCCAAGCTGGCCGGCAAGAACCGCTTCCACGTCTTCGACGCCCAGCACGATCTCGACCTGCGTGGCCACAACGCGCGACTCGACCGCATCGACCGTGCCATCCGCGAGCAGGAACTGCGCCTGTACTTCCAACCGAAAGTGAACCTGCGCACCGGCGCCGTGGTGGGTACCGAGGCGCTGCTGCGCTGGGAGCACCCGGAAAAAGGCCTGTTGCTGCCCGACAGTTTCCTGCCGCTGGTGGAGAGCAATGCCTTGTCGGAGGTGATCGGCGACTGGGTGCTGGACAGCGCCCTGAAGCAGATCCAGGCGTGGCAGCAGCAAGGGGCGAAGGTGCCGGTCAGCGTCAATGTCGGCGCCCGGCAACTGCAGCACCCCGACTTCGTCGCCAACCTGATGGAGCGCCTGGCCGCGCACCCGGACGTCGACCCGAGCATGCTGATGATCGAGATTCTGGAAACCAGCGCACTGGAAGATATCGAGGGCGTTTCGCAGACGTTGCGCACCTGTTCGGCCATGGGCGTGCGCTTCGCACTGGACGACTTCGGCACCGGCTACTCGTCGCTCAGCTACCTGAAACGGCTGCCGGTGGCGCAGTTGAAAATAGACCAGTCATTCATTCGGGGCATGCTCGACGCGCCGCAGGACATCTCCATCCTGCAGGCCATCCTTGGCCTGGCCAGCGCCTTTGGCCGGGAGATCATCGCCGAAGGCGTGGATAACGCCGCCCAGGCCCAGCGCCTGGTGCAGATGGGCTGCGAGCTGGCCCAGGGTTTCGGCATCGCCCAGCCCATGCCCGCCGATGCGGTGCTGGGCTGGATCGAGCACTGGCACGCCACGGCTCGCTGGTAGCGCGGTTCAATACACCTGCGGCACGATCAGCTCTTCCGGCACCGGGCTGCGCGTGTAGTCAAGTTGACGTTCGCGCTGGGGCAACTCGATGGCCGGCTGCTGCACTTCCTCGTAGGGCATTTGCGACAGCAGGTGGCTGATGCAATTGAGCCGGGCCTTCTTCTTGTCATCGGCCTGCACGATCCACCACGGTGCCTCGCTTATGTGGGTGCGCTGCAGCATCACTTCCTTGGCCTTGGTGTAGGCTTCCCAACGGCGCCGCGACTCCAGGTCCATAGGGCTGAGCTTCCACTGCTTGAGCGGGTCGTGGATACGGCTGAGGAAGCGCAGGTGCTGCTCCTGGTCGGAGATCGAGAACCAGTACTTGATCAACTGCACGCCGGACCGCGCCAGCATGCGCTCGAACTCCGGCACGCTGCGGAAAAACTCCTCGTACTGCTCGTCGTTGCAGAAGCCCATCACCTTCTCGACGCCGGCGCGGTTGTACCAGCTGCGGTCGAACAGCACGATCTCGCCGGCCGCCGGCAGGTGCGACACGTAGCGCTGGAAATACCACTGGGTGCGCTCGCGGTCGTTGGGCGCCGGCAGCGCCGCTACCCGGCACACCCGCGGGTTGAGCCGCTGGGTGATGCGCTTGATCACCCCGCCCTTGCCCGCTGCGTCGCGGCCTTCGAACAGAATCACCACCTTGTGGCCGGTCTTCACCACCCAACTCTGCAGCTTCACCAACTCGCCCTGCAGGCGGAACAGCTCGGCGAAATACTGGCGGCGGGCGTGTTTTTCCGGGCTTTCGGGAATGTTGTTGTCGAACAGCGCATCGAAGTCGAAGCCATCGTCCAGCAACTCGAGTTCAAGCTCTTCGTCACCGTGGTCGACCAGCTCGCGGTGAATGCGGTGCATCAGGGTATCGGCGCTGGCGTGCATGATGGATTCTCCCGTGGATGTCGGACGTTTCCGAGATGGTAGGGAGAATTTGTGACCGGGTGGTTAAGGCTCGATCGCTTGCGCTGCCGGGGTCAGCCGTGGGCTGCACGCTCGAAGACTTCATCTGCCCACTGATTGAGGCTTTTCCCAGCGACTTGAGCAGCAATAGTTGCAGCAGCGTGAACCTCAGGACGGATTCGCAACATGACCTTACCGGAAGCCGGTTTCTCCGGGGTCACTCCGCGCTCGGCGCAGTCTTCCAGGTAATCATCAACTGCTAGCGCAAGTTCGCTATGCAACTCGACAACTGAATGGGCGTGGAAGCTGATGATGTCGCGAACGCCAAGCAGGCGCCCGACGAAAATATCATCGCGCTGATCGAACTCAACCCGTGCGGTGTAGCCTTTGTAAGTCATGCAATTCATGCGTCCACTCCTGCTCGGCTGAAGAACTCCCGAGCTTGTTCCACTTGGTACCGTTTCGCCTCTTTACCTGGGTGGGGCCTGTGGCAACGCCATGTTTCCCCATTCAAGCTCAGCCTGATCCTGGAGCCTTCACGCTCGTGGATCGTCCCGCCCAAATAGCCTACAAGCGCCTCGATGTCGGCGAAGACGATAGTGGCACTCGTGGGCTGGCGCCAGATGGACACCAGCGTTTTACGGTATCGATTATTCATCGAAACAAGCTATCACTTTATGATAGCACCACCGCAAATTGGAGTGTTACCAACCGTAAAATACAGCTCAAAACGCCATCATGAAAATTGTGACCGCCTCGTCATTTTAAGCACAACGCCATCAAACGTACTCACGACGCTACATTTTTGACACCAAAAACCGTCAAAATAATGTTACTAATAATATGGTTATTGGGAAGCCAATCCCATTCTCATTGTTCATCTGGCTGCGCGCCTCACAGGCGGCACGCCCAAGACACGGAGGTCTTATGCGCCTTTCTCGCATTTCAGGCAGCGTTGCGCTGCTGGTTGTTTCCCTGATGCCACTGGCCCACGCCGAGGACGCCACTCCGGAACGCCTGTGTGGCTGGTATGAAAACCCCACGCCGCGGGTGATCAACCTGATCGACCACGAAGGCAGCTGGAAAGTGGCTACCGCCGACGGTTACAGCGCCCCTGGGCAGAAGCCGATCTTCCGCGCCAGCCAGTGGATTCGCACCAATGGCGATTACGGCTATGGCTGCGCTTGCCTGTCCGGCGACATTGATGAACAGACCCACACAGTCAACGCCATCGCTACCGCCACCGCGCGCACCCTGTCTGCATGCCGCTCGGACGCCAGCCTTCGGGAACCGTCGGAGCTGAAGGGCAAGAACGTGGTCGGGGCCATCGTGATGTAATGCATTTGGCAGGATATGTGCGCTCGTTGTCATTCCCGCCAAACCCCAGCCAGAGGATGATGGCTTCACGCCCTTCGTGGAATAGTGGAAGCCATCATGCTCACCGAACTGATTCGCCAACGCCCGCTCGACATCAACCTGCTGCTCTACCCCGACGTCGAGATTCTCGACTTCGCCGGCCCCTTTGAGGTGTTCAGCGTCGCCAGCCGCGTAGCGCTGCGCGATGGCGTGCTGGCACACCCGGCGTTTCGCGTGCACACCGTTGCAGCCGAGACAGGCCTGGTGCACGCCCGCTACAACCTGCGCGTGCAGGCCGACGCCAGCCTGGAAAGCGCCAACCCTTGCGACATTTTGATAGTGCCAGGCGGCGTGGTCGACCACCCCCTGGGCGATGCCCGCACCCTGGCGTGGGTAGCCGCAGCCGCCGCGCGCACGCCACTAGTGACCTCGGTATGCACAGGCGCCTTCGTGCTGGCCAAGGCCGGCGTGCTGACAAACCAGAAGGTCACCACCCACTGGGATGACATAGAACTGCTGCAGCGTGACTTCCCCGCGCTTACCGTGGTCGCGGATGTACCCTACGTCGACCTGGGCAACCTGGTGACGTCGGCGGGCATCTCGGCCGGCATCGACATGAGCCTGCACCTGGTAGCACGCCTGCTCGGCGGCGAAACGGCGGCGCGTACGGCGCGGCAGATGCAATACGAATGGCAGGACCGGGAATGAAGGAGAAATTTCCCACGTTGTTTTGGGAAAGCTCCGAGGTGCTACTGGAAGCATCCGGTTACGGTGATGGCACGGCGCCCGGATAATACCGCTCCACACTCAGTAACGGTTGGTGACAATGCCCCCACTCAGCAGCCGCGCCATACTTATCACGCTGTTGGCTACGGCAACGTTCGGAGCCTTGGCCAGCGATGGCACGCTCCAGTTCAGCGGCGCCGTCACCACGCCCACCTGCCCGGTGGCCCCATCAGGCAGCCTTGAAAGCGAAAGCCCTGGGTGCACCGGCATAGGAAGGGTCGGCGAATTGAAGATGGAAACCGTGGGCGAGCCGCAGGACGGGCTCACCCTGGTGACTGTGCAGGTCTACTGAGGCTTGCGCGCCTTGCCCTGGCCTTCGAAACCATCGGCGCGGAACATCTGGCGAATACCGCGTACCGCCTGGCGGATACGGTCCTGGTTCTCGATCAGGGCGAAGCGCACGTGGTCATCGCCATACTCGCCAAAGCCGATGCCCGGTGACACGCACACCTTGGCCTCGGCCAGCATCTTCTTGGCGAACTCCAACGAACCGAGGTGCGCGTACTGCTCGGGGATTTTCGCCCACACGTACATCGACGCCTTGGGGTTCTCGACCATCCAGCCCAGTTCGTGCAGGCCCTTGACCAGCACGTTGCGGCGCTGGCGGTACTGCTCGGCAATGTCCAGCACGCACTGCTGGTCACCTTCCAGCGCAGCGATGGCCGCCACCTGCAGCGGCGTGAAGGTACCGTAGTCGTGGTAGCTCTTGATGCGCGCCAAGGCGTTCACCAGTTCCGGGTTGCCGACCATGAAACCAATGCGCCAACCCGCCATGTTGTAGCTCTTGGACAGGGTGAAGAACTCCACTGCGATGTCCTTGGCGCCCGGCACCTGCATGATCGACGGGGCCTTCCAGCCGTCGTAGACGATGTCGGCGTAGGCCAGGTCGTGCACCACCAGCACGTCATACTGCTTGGCCAGGGCCACCACGCGCTCGAAGAAGTCCAGCTCCACGCACTGGGCGGTGGGGTTGGAGGGGAAGCCCAGGATCATCATCTTCGGCTTGGGAATGGAGCCGCGAATGGCCTGCTCCAGCTCGGCGAAGAAGTCCACGCCCGGCACCAGCGGCACCGACCTTACCTGGGCGCCGGCAATCACGGCACCGTAGATATGGATCGGGTAGCTGGGGTTGGGCACCAGCACCGTGTCGCCCTGGTCCAGGGTGGCCAGCATCAGGTGCGCCAGGCCCTCCTTGGAGCCGATGGTGACGATGGCTTCGCTTTCCGGGTCGATCTCGACCTGGTAACGGTCGGCGTACCAGCGCGAAATGGCGCGACGCAGACGGGGGATGCCACGCGAAGTCGAGTAGCCGTGGGTGTCTTCACGCTGGGCGACGCTGACCATTTTTTCCACGATGTGTGGCGGGGTGGCGCCGTCGGGGTTGCCCATGCTCAGGTCGATGATGTCCTCGCCACGGCGGCGGGCAGCCATCTTGAGCTCGGCGGTGATGTTGAAGACGTAAGGGGGGAGACGATCGATACGCGAAAAGCGGCGCGGCGAAGAAGCGTTGTCAGCCATGTTGAAACCTCGAAACGTAAGCGCCCGGAACCGTCCGAGCGACGCGGCCAGTGCGCTGGCCTGGGGGCAACAATAAGCCTGGGGAACAAAGGCTGTCCAGCCCCCATTCAGGGATATTTGAATTATTTACGTTAAAACCAGATATTTCACCTCAAAACAAAACACTATTCAGTGAATACCCCTAAAAAACAAAAATCCACGTAGCAGCTGCCGAAGGCTGCGTCACGGCGCCATGACGCGGCCTGCCGGCCGCTGCTACAACCGTTCCAGAATGCAAAAACGCCCCGGACCTTTCGGTGCGGGGCGTTTTCGGTGTAGCAGGACAGCGATCGAATCGCCTTCCTACACTCAGTGAGCGTAGGTCAGCAGCAGCTCCGTCGGCGCCTTGAAGTCCAGGGACATCATCACGCTCAGGGCCGTGATGGTGAAGATGGAGAACACGAACAGCTTGCGTGCCCACACCTTGTCATCAACTGCCTTGTAGCCGGTCCAGGCCATGTACAACCAGTACATGCCCATCGCTGCCGCCACTGCCAGGTAGCTCATGCCTGCGTAACCACCAAGGGTCAGCATGAGGGTGGCCAGCAGGAACGCCAGGATGTAGAGCAGGATGTGTTTCTTGGCTACAACGATGCCACGCTTGACTGGCAGCACCGGAATCGATGCGGCCAGGTAGTCGTTGAAGCGGAAGATCGCGATGGCATAGGAATGCGGCATCTGCCAGAGGCTGAACATCACCAGCAGGGTCAACGCAGCCATGTCGAAGTGACCGCTGACGGCCACGTACCCGATGACGGGCGGCATGGCTCCGGAGAGGCTGCCGACCAGGGTACCGTGTACCGATTTGCGCTTCAGGTACAGGCTGTAGAAACCCACGTAGATGATGAAGCCGATCAGGCCGCCCAAGGCCGCCAGCGGGTTGGCCATCTTGTACAGCATGGCCAGGCCCGCCACACCCAACAGGGTGGCGTAGGCCAGGGCGACCTTCAACGAGATCAGGCCCTGGACCAGCGCGCGGTTCTTGGTGCGTTCCATCTTCACGTCGATGTCGCGGTCAATGCAGTTGTTGAATGCACAACCCGACGCCACCACCAGTGAAGTACCAATCACCGTGGCCAGGAAAAGGGCGAAATCTACATGCCCTTGCGAGGCCAGGAAAAAGCCGCCTGCCACAGAAAGCACGTTACCGAAAATGATCCCCGGTTTGGTGATTTGGATAAAGTGCTTAACGGACATGCAGTTTTCCTCAGTGCGCCATCATGATGGTATGGATGCTGAACATGATCCACAGCGCCAGACCAACCAGAAGCGCGATGACGATGCCGGCGAACACGAAGGCGATCACGTTGTTGCGCTGTGCTTCGCTACGGTCCAGGTGCAGGAAGTACACCAGGTGCACCAGCACCTGGATCACGGCGAACGCCAGGACCAGCACCAGGGTGGCGGACTTGGAGAACGTCGGGTACATCACCAGACCGAATGGAATCGCGGTCAGGATGATCGACAGTACGAAACCGATCATGTACGACTTGAAGCTGCCGTGGCTGCCAGTGTCGTGGGAATGAGCGTTAGCCATTACAGAGTCCCCATCAAGTAGACAACGGTGAACACGCAGATCCAGACCACGTCCAGGAAGTGCCAGAACAGGCTCAGGCAGCTCAGACGAGTGTTGTTGGTCGGGGTCAGGCCGTGTTTCGAGACCTGGTACATCATCACCGCCATCCACAGCAGACCGCTGGTAACGTGCGCGCCGTGAGTACCGACCAGGGTGAAGAAGCCCGACAGGAAGCCGCTGCGCGACGGGCCGAAGCCCTCGGCGATCAGCTTGTGGAACTCGTTCACTTCCATGCCGATGAAGCCCAGGCCGAACAGGAAGGTGATGAACAGCCAGCCCAGCACGCCGCCCTTGTTACCCTTGTGCAGCGACAGCATCGCGAAGCCGTAGGTAATCGAGCTGAGCAGCAGGCAGGCGGTTTCGCCCAGTACGTACGGCAGTTCGAAGATGTCGTGACCCGACGGCCCACCGGCAACGTTGCCCGACAGTACGGCGTAGGCAGCGAAGATCGATGCGAACAGAATGCAGTCCGTCATCAGGTAGATCCAGAAACCAAATACGGTCATCGGACCCGCATCGTGGTGTTCGTGGTCGTCGTGCCCATGGTCGTGACCATGGGCAGTTCCAGCGTTCAATACTATGTTCGACATTGTTTAAGCCTGTTCAAGCGCGTTGACTGGGGTCTTGGAGACACCGGCCACGTTTGCTTTCGCCAAGGTTTGTTGACGTTCGCCTTCGATGCGAGCCACTTCTGCTGCAGGGACCATGTAGCCTTGATCATCACGCGCGGCGTGGATGATGAAGTAGATCACTGCACCGGCCAGGCCAACGGCGGCCAGCCAGAAGATGTGCCAGATCATGGCGAAACCGAACACAGTCAGGAAGGCGCTGATAACCAGGCCGCTGGCGGTGTTGTTAGGCATGTGGATATCCGAGTACTTGGCCGGAACCGAGTAGGCGGTACCATTGCGCTTGGCAGCGGTGAATGCGTCGATGTCGTTTACAACCGGCAGGGTAGCGAAGTTGTAGAACGGAGGTGGCGACGAAGTCTGCCATTCCAGGGTGTGGCCGTTCCATGGGTCGCCGGTCACGTCGCGGTTTTTCTCGCGGTCGCGGATCGAAACGAAGATCTGGATCAGCTGGCACAGGATACCGAACAGGATCAGTACCGCACCGCCCATGGCCACGTACAGGTACGGGGTCCAGTCAGGGTTGTCGGTGTGGTTCAGGCGACGGGTCATGCCCATGAAGCCCAGGGCGTACAGCGGCATGAATGCAACGTAGAAGCCCGAGATCCAGAACCAGAAGGAGCGCTTGCCCCACTTCTCGTCCAGGGTGAAACCGAACGCTTTCGGGAACCAGAAGCCGAAGCCTGCGATGTAACCGAATACAGCACCACCGATGATCACGTTGTGGAAGTGAGCCACGACGAACAGGCTGTTGTGCAGAACGAAGTCAGCACCAGGAATGGCCAGCAGTACGCCGGTCATGCCGCCGATCGAGAAGGTGATCATGAAGCCCAGGGTCCACATTACCGGCGCGGTGAAGCGCAGGCGGCCCTGGTAGATGGTGAACAGCCAGTTGAACAGCTTCACACCCGTCGGGATTGCAATAAGCATCGTTGCCAACCCGAAGAAGGAGTTGACGCTGGCGCCCGAACCCATGGTGAAGAAGTGGTGCAGCCAAACCATGAAGCCCAGTACCGCGATGCAGCCCGATGCCAGAATCATCGACACGTGGCCGAACAGACGCTTGCCGGAGAACGTGGAGATAACTTCCGAGAACACGCCGAAGGCCGGCAGGATCAGGATGTACACCTCGGGGTGACCCCATGCCCAGAACAGGTTCACGTACATCATCGGGTTACCACCCAACTCGTTCGTGAAGATGTGGAAGTCCAGGTAACGGTCGAGGGTCAGCAGTGCCATGGTAGCGGCCAGGATCGGGAACGAAGCCACGATCAGGACGTTAGCCCAGGTGCAGGTCCAGGTGAAGATAGGCATGTCCATCAGTTTCATGCCAGGGGTGCGCATTTTCAGCACGGTCACCAGGAAGTTCACACCGGTCAGGGTCGTACCGATACCCGACAGCTGCAGTGCCCAGATGTAGTAGTCCACACCCACGCCCGGGCTGTAGCCCAGTTCCGACAGCGGTGGATAGGCAACCCAACCGGTACGTGCGAATTCACCGACGCCCAGCGACAGGTTGATCAGTACCACACCGGATACCAGCAGCCAGAAGCTCAGGGAGTTCAGGAACGGGAACGCAACGTCACGGGCACCGATCTGCAGGGGCAGAGCCAGGTTCATCAGGCCGGTGAAGAAAGGCATCGCCATGAAGATGATCATGATCACACCGTGGGCGGTGAAGATCTGGTCATAGTGTTCAGGCGGCAGGTAGCCTTCGCCGCCGTTGGCGGCCAGCGCCAACTGCGAACGCATCATGATGGCGTCGGCAAAACCACGAATCAGCATGACCATGGCAACGACGACGTACATCACGCCGATTTTCTTGTGGTCAACCGAAGTCAGCCATTCGGTCCACAGGTAGGACCATTTCTTGAAGTAAGTGATCGCCCCGACCAACGCAATGCCGCCTAGCGCGATGACGGCAAGCGTCACCATGACTATCGGCACATGGAAGGGGATCGCTTCCAAAGTTAATTTACCAAACATCGTTTACTCCTCTGCCCCAGCAGCTGAATGCGAACCCATGTCCATACCTTCCATACCTTCCATACCTTCCATGCCGGCGACTTCTTTGCCTTCATGCGCGACGTGACCTGGGTTCATGCCTTCATACTTGTTGATGATGGTCTGGAACAGGTTTGGCGCGTATGCGGAGTAGAGCGCGACAGGATTTTTCTCGCTTGGTTTGGCCAGGGCAGCGTACTCAGCCGAATCAAGCTGTTTAGGTGAATTCTTGACTTCGCTGACCCATGCATCGAAATCCGCCTGGGTGGTGGCGAGTGCCTTGAACTTCATGCCGGTGAAACCTTCGCCGCTGTAGTTGGCGGAGATACCATCGAATTCGTGTGGCTGACTGGCCAGCAGGTGCAGCTGGGTAGTCATGCCGGCCATCGAGTAGATCTGGCCGCCCAGGCCCGGGATGAAGAAGGAGTTCATCACCGAATCAGATGTAATGCGGAAGTTGACCGGAGTGTTGGCCGGGAACACGACCTTGTTCACAGTGGCGATACCCTGGTCCGGGTAGATGAACAGCCACTTCCAGTCCAGCGACACCACCTGGATGGTGATTGGCTTGACGTCGGACTCGATCGGGCGATACGGGTCGAGAGCGTGGGTGGACTTGTAGGTGATCACGCCAAGCACGATCAGCAGGCACAGGGGAACACCCCAGATGACCGCTTCGATCTTGTTGGAGTGGCTCCAGTCCGGCGTGTACTTGGCCGAGGTGTTGGTAGCGCGGTATTTCCACGCGAACACGACGGTCATGACGATCACGGGGATCACTACCAGCAGCATCAGCAGGGTAGCGATAATGATCAGGTTTCTCTCGTCGAGACCGATCGGCCCTTTCGGGTCAAGCAGGGTCCACTTGCATCCACCGAGAAAAAGCATGCCGAAAAAGGGCAATATGCCAAACAGTCTGGGGTAACGCTTTTTGCTCATCTCACGACCTCTAAGCAGCTTGCATCAGTGCAATTGTGTTTTGATCGCCAACACTTCGTCCTGCCAAGCGTCAGCATTTATCGAGTTGGATACGGGCATGCCTAGAGATCAGCTGCTGCTGTTTGGCAGACCTGTGTGGTACGGTAATTTCTTATTGTGCCTTTGCAGGCTAAGTGTCGGTTAGTCGGCAATAGCCTGTCTGCAGACCAAATCCATTTGGGTGCGGAAACACAAGGTGGGCTCTCAACCCCGCGCCTGACGTGGCTTGGAGCACCTGTGGGAAGCAATTTCTGCGTCCTTTCCAGCGTCTCGCAAAGCCTGGCCCAGCGGATTTTGCGGGGATTGTAGATACCTCAGGTTTCATTGACTATGGCTTATTTAGCAACAATAAGTTTCTGCTAGTGTAACAATGAACCTCACTTTCAAGGGATTGCGACACGATGTCGCACCCCCTGCCGCACCCTCGAAAGCCCGCATTTGCTAGGGATAAAGCCCTTACAAAAGGTCTGTGCTTATCCGTCACGCCTCGATTCGCCGGCCAGATCGGCACGATTAATGATTTGTAACTTGACCTCGGCGAACCCGGATTCAGCCTTTTTTGCGGTTGCGGTAGATGCCCAGCGGCACCAGGACGAACGTCAGCGCGAAGGCTACCAGAGCCCACTGTGCCAGCGACAGCCCCAACACGGGTGGATAAGGCGTGGTGCAGAAGCCGCTGACCTGGAACACCATGGGCAGGGCGTCGGCCAGGGGCAGGCCGTCGACGAAGGGCTGCAGCACATCGACGCCGCAGCTTGAGGAAGGGTTGGCCAGCACGTAGACGTGATTGCCGGCCGCTACCATGCCGCCGATGGCGCTGAGCACTACCAGCCCCTCGAATACCGTGAGGCTGCGCTTGCCGGGCATGGCGGCACCGATGAAGGCGAACAAGGCAATGAACAGCAGCGCGTAGCGTTGCAGGATGCACAGCGGGCATGGCGCCTCTTGCAGCACCACCTGCATGTACAGCGCACCGCCGATCAGCGCCAGGCAGATGATGCCCAGCAAGACTAGGAAACGCTTCTCGCGGTTCAGCTGCGATTTCACATCACTCATTGCTTGTCCCTTCATAGGTATGGGTAGGCTGTCGTGCCGTTTCGCCCGCCAGTCTACACGCTCACCAAGACCTTGAAAAAACAGGAAGGTTCCGAAACTGGCGCGGGACCACAGAGTAAACCGCAGCGAAATTAACCCTGCGTTAACCCCCTCCCCCAACGCACCCCCTCCTCGCGTAGCAGCGGCCAAAGGCCGCGTCCCAGGCACCAAACGGGCCCTGAAGCGGCCTTGCGCCGCTGCAACGAGGTTCAGATCTCGGCAGCCGGCCCGAAGAACTCGTAGTGCGCCTGCCCTTCCGGCACACCCAGCGCCTTGAGGTTACCCTTCACCGCCTTCAGGAACCCCTTGGGCCCCAGGAAGTAGGCGTCGAGGTCACGCTCGGCGGGTAACCAGCGGTTCAACAGCGCCTGGTCCAGCAGCCCCACGGCATCTGCAGCTCCACCCGCCTCGGCGTAGCAATAGAAGCGCTTGAGTTGCGGGTGGCGCGCCGCCAGGTTGTCCACCCAGTCGCGGAAACCATGCACCGCGGCGTTGCGCGCGCAATGGATGAAGTAGATAGGCCGCTGGCTGGGCAACGCTGCCTCCAGCATCGCCAGGGTCGGAGTGATGCCCACGCCCCCACTGATCAACACCAGCGGCTTGCTGCCGGCGTGCAGCACGAACTCGCCGGCTGGCGGGAACAACTGCACCTGGTCGCCCACCTGCAGGTGTTCATGCAGGAAGTTGGAGACCTTGCCGCCCTCCTCGCGCTTGACGCTGATGCGGTACTGGCCCAGCTTCGCCAGGGCCGACAGGGAGTAGTTGCGGCGGTGCTCCTCGCCATCGATCAGCAGCTTGATGCCGATGTACTGGCCGGCGCTGAAATCGAGAATGGCCTGGCCGTCCACGGGCTCGAAGTAGAAAGACACAATTTCGCTGCTCTCCTGCACCCGCGCCGCCAGCTTGAAGTCGCGGCCACCACGCCAGCCGCCCGGGGCATCGGCCTTCTGCTGGTATACCTCGGCCTCGGCAGCAATCAGGATGTCGGCCAATTGCTGGTAGGCATTGCCCCAGGCCGCGAGCACTGGCGGGGTGGCGATGTCGCTGCCCAGCACTTCCTCGATGGCGCGCAGCAGGCAGGCGCCGACGATAGGGTAATGCTCGGCCTGGATCTGCAACGCCACGTGCTTGTTGATGATGCGCGCCAGCAGACCGCCCAGTTGGTCAAGCTGGTCGATATGGCGCGCATACATCAGCACGCCGTTGGCCAGGGCGCGGGGCTGGTCGCCACTGGCCTGGTTGGCCTGGTTGAACAGCGGGCGCACACTGGGGTTTTCTTCCAGCAAGGTGCGGTAGAAATGAGTGATGAGCGCTTCGCCCCCGCTTTCCAGCAGCGGGACGGTGGATTTGACGATAGCGCGATCCTGGGCACTGAGCATGGGGTGACTCCTTGAACCGTAAGTTGAAGAGGTTGCCCAAGGTATTTCACGCTTCGTGCCAACTATTTTTTAGTTATTTATCAATCACTTAAGATATAGACAAGTCAAAATGACCAAACTGATTTAAAGTCATAATGACTACCTGAGGTCATTATGACTGCAAAACCGCTGCTCACCGCCTTGCTGCCCCTGGTCTCCGACCTGTCCCGCGACCTGCCTGAACGTGAGCGCTACCGCCGCCTGCTGCAGAGCCTGCGCACCCTGCTGCCGTGCGACGCCACCGCCCTGCTGCGCCTTGACGGCGAATGGCTGGTGCCCTTGGCCGTGGACGGTTTGAGCACCGACACCCTGGGCCGGCGCTTCAAGGTCAGCGAACACCCGCGCTTCGAAATCCTGCTGGGCAACCCCGGGCCCACCCGCTTCGACAGCGATACCAGCCTGCCCGACCCGTACGACGGGCTGGTGGACGGCCTGCACGAAGACCTGCACGTACACGATTGCCTGGGCTGCCCGCTGTTCGTCGACGAGCGCCCCTGGGGCCTGCTGACCCTCGACGCACTGGACCCGCAGCGCTTCGACAGCCTCGACCTGGACGCCCTCGAGGCGTTCGCCAGCATGGCTGCAGCCACGGTCACCGTGGCCGAACGCATGGAGCAACTGGCCATTCGCGCCGAAGATGAACACCAGCGCGCCGAGGTGTACCGGCAGGCCAGCGGCCAGCACCCCCAGGAAATGATCGGCCAGAGCCCGGCGCTGCTGCGGCTTACCGACGAAATACGCCTGGTGGGCGGCAGCGACCTGACGGTGCTGATCACCGGCGAGACCGGGGTGGGCAAGGAGTTGGTGGCCCAGGCCATTCACCAGGCATCGCCGCGCGCCAGGCAGCCGTTGATCAGCCTCAACTGCGCGGCGCTGCCCGACACCCTGGTGGAAAGCGAACTGTTCGGTCATGTGCGCGGCGCTTTTACCGGCGCCACCAGCGAGCGCCGCGGCAAGTTCGAGCTCGCCAACGGCGGCACGCTGTTCCTCGACGAGGTGGGCGAACTGTCCCTGAGCGTGCAGGCCAAACTGCTTCGGGTGCTGCAAAGCGGCCAGCTGCAGCGCCTGGGCTCGGACCGCGACCACCAGGTGGACGTACGCCTGATCGCCGCCACCAACCGTGACCTCGCCGAAGAAGTGCGCGAGGGCCGCTACCGCGCCGACTTCTACCACCGCCTCAGCGTCTACCCGTTGCAGGTGCCGGCACTGCGCGAACGTGGCCACGACATTCTGCTGCTCAGTGGTTATTTCCTTGAACAAAACCGCTCGCGCCTCGGCCTGGCCAGCCTGCGCCTGAGCGCCGACGCCCAGGCCGCCCTGCTGACCTACGCCTGGCCTGGCAACGTGCGCGAACTGGAGCACTTGATCGGCCGGGCCGCGTTGAAGGCCCTGGGCCAACAGGGCAAGCGCCCGGACATTCTCACGCTGACAGCCGTGGACCTCGACCTGCGCGCAGTGTCGGCCACCGAGCCGACCGCCCCTGTGCCTGCCTTGGCGCCTGATATCGACCTGCGCCAGGCCACCGACCTGTTCCAGCGCCAGCAGATCCAGGCCTGCCTGGCGCGCCACCAGCAGAACTGGGCGGCCGCCGCCCGCGAACTGGGCCTGGACCGCGCCAACCTGTCCCGCCTGGCCCGCCGCCTGGGCTTGAAATAACCCTCGCGCGCCCCGTAGCAGCGGCCGCCAGGCCGCGTCATGCCCACCCCACACGCCCAACATGACAAACAACCGCCCACCGGCCTAAAGCCTGCCCCGCAAAGGTCGATAAACCTGGCATCGAATTGAAACCGGTCTGACAGAGAAGGTCACCATGTCGTCCAAGAATGCCCGCGCAGATTCACTCTCGCTCCTGCTGTTTACTTTGCGCAGCGGCAAGTTGATGGCGATCAACCTGTTGAAAGTCAGTGAAATCATTCCTTGCCCACCGCTGACCCGCCTGCCCGAGTCGCACCCGCACGTGAAAGGCGTGGCCACCTTGCGCGGCACCTCGTTGTCGGTCATCGACCTGAGCCGCGCCATCGGCGAAATGCCGTTGCTGGACCCTAGTGGCGGCTGCCTGATTGTCACTGACATCAGCCGCTCCAAGCAGGGCCTGCACGTGCAGGGCGTGAGCAAGATCATCCACTGCCTGACCACCGACATTCGCCCGCCGCCCTATGGCGCCGGGGTCAAGTCGTTCATCACCGGCGTCACCCAGGTGGACGGCGCGCTGGTGCAGGTGCTCGACATCGAGAAGGTCATCCACGGCATCGCCCCGGCGCCCATCGAGGCCAGCCACGAGCAACTCAGCGAAGACGACGCGCAACTGCTGGCCCAGGCCAACATCCTGGTGGTGGATGACAGCCAGGTGGCCCTGCAGCAATCGCTGCTGACCTTGCGCAACCTGGGCATCGACTGCCACACCGCGCGCAGCGCCCGCGAAGCCATCGACCGGCTGCTGGAGCTGCAAGGCACCGCCGAGCAGATCAACGTGTTGGTGTCGGACATCGAAATGTCGGAAATGGACGGCTACGCTTTGACCCGTACCCTGCGCGAAACCCCCGACTTCAAGGACCTCTATGTGCTGCTGCACACCTCGCTGGACAGCAAGATGAACAGCGACAAGGCCCAGGCAGCCGGCGCCAACGCCGTGCTGACCAAATTCTCGTCGCCCGAGCTGACCCAATGCCTGATCCGCGCCGCCCGCGCGGTGGCCGGCCTGCCGCACTGAGCCGCCGTGGCCGAGTGCATCCTGATGCGCAAGGCCCTGGGCATCGCCGAGGCCACCGTGCACTGGCCGCCTGGCCTGCAACTGCGGCCCTGGGAGCCTGCGGCAGCGGGGGCGGTGCACGCCCTGCTGGCCAGCGTGCAACAACTGGAACCTGCCAGCACCCCCCAGGCCTGGCTCGAACAACTGGCCAGCGACCCTGAGTTCGACCCGCGCCTGTGCCGCCTGGCCTATGGCCCCCACGGGCTGGCGGGGTTCGCCATGGGCTGGACCAGCAGTTTCATCCGCCACCTGGCCGTGCAACCCGCCGCGCGCCGGCAAGGCCTGGGCCTGGCGTTGCTCAACGAGCTGTTCAATGCCTACCGCCGTCGTGACGAAGGTTTCGTCGACCTCACCCTGCTGGCCAACAACGCCGATGCCCTGCGTTTATATGCGCGCGCGGGCATGCACGAGGTTCGTCGCTATAGTCAGTAGCACCATCCGGTAACAATGCCGGCCGCCAGCCGGGCTTGGCCCTGGGGCATAATTCGCGCTTTCGCCAGTGAGGCCACCGATGAACACCACTACCCTGTCCGCATTCACCCTGCTGGCCCTGTGCGCCACGGCCCAGGCTTCCAGCGACGACGCCTGGGCCGCCCACGACCAGCAAGTGATCGACACCTGCGTTGCCGCCAGCCAGCTCAAGGACAGCCAGCCCGTGGGGCGGCCAGCGGAATTCGACGACAGCGTCGGCTACAGCGCGCTGCTGTTGCAGGGCCACTATCCCCAGGCGCACATGAAGAACCGCATGGGCCGTGAGCTGTGCCTGTTCGATAAAAAACAGCAACGTGCCCAGGTCAGCGAATGGGACTCCATCATCAGCGTGCGCAAGCCCTGAGCTTCACAACCACACGAACCGGTAAACCAGGTCCAACCACGGCTGCAGCCCATCGCGCTTGCCCAGCAGCGCCAGGCACAACACGTTGACCAGCAGGCTGGCGAACATCGACGCCTTGAACCACGGGTTGTTCTGCACCAGGGCTACCACGCAAACGGCAAGCCCCCCCAGGGTCGCCAGCCAGGCCTTGCTGCCCGGCGCGACGGGCACATGGTGCAGCACCACCAGCAGCAAAGGCATCAGCAGCAGGAGCGCGACGGGCTTCAACCATTTACCCGCGTTTCGGTGATTCAAGGGCAACCTCTGCCGGCAGCGAAGACGTAACCAAGTGTCTCGGTATCAAAAAGTTACCGCTATTGGGCGTTTCCCTTTTACCTGTAGGAAAAAGCCGAGATTACGAGCAATGCCTGAAAACCCGCACCCGCCTTCCTGACAAAACTGACAGCGAAGCGTCATGCTCGCGACCCGATTGCCGCTATATAAAGAGAAGCACTACCCCTTTCCCTGCTCACGACCCTGGCGTCTCACCCGCATGCGCACACCCCTGACAAGAAAGCTGTTGTTGAGCCTGATCATCATTGCCCTGTTGGGTGCAGCCCTGTGGTACTGGAAAAAGCCGGCGCACAAGGTGGCGTCGGCAGCCGCCATACCGGTGCGCGTGGTGCAGGTGCAGCAGCAGGATGTGGCCAAGTACCTCACTGGCATCGGCACCGTGCAATCGCTGCAAAGCGTGACCGTACGCCCGCAGATCGACGGCATCCTCGCCAAACTGGCGGTAAAGGAAGGCCAGTGGGTGAAACAGGGTGACCTGTTGGCCAGCATCGACGACCGCGCCATTCGCGCCAGCCTCGACCAGGCGCGCGCGCAACTGGGCCAGAGCCAGGCGCAGCTGCAGGTGGCCGGGGTCAACCTCAAGCGCTACAAGGACCTGAGCACCGACAACGGCGTCTCGCGCCAGACCCTGGACCAGCAGCAGGCGCTGGTGGACCAGCTGAAAGCCACCATAGAAGGTAACCAGGCCAGCATCGCCGCCGCCCAGGTGCAGCTGTCCTACACGCAGATTCGCTCGCCTGTCACCGGCCGCGTGGGTATTCGGACCGTGGACGAAGGCAACTTCCTGCGCGTGACCGACACTCAGGGCCTGTTCACCGTGACCCAGATCGACCCCATCGCCGTGGAATTCGCCCTGCCGCAGCAAAGCCTGCCCACCCTGCAGGCGCTGGTGCACGGCAACCAGCCGGCGCAGGTAAAAGCCTTCGTCGATGGCGACAGCGACAACGGCACCCTGCTGGGCACCGGCCATCTGAGCCTGATCGACAACCAGGTGTCGGCCACCACCGGTACCATCCGCGCCAAGGCGCAGTTCGACAACCAGGGCCAGACCCTGTGGCCTGGCCAGTTGGTGAACGTCAGCCTGCAAAGCGAACTGCTGCGCAACGCCCTGGTGGTGCCGCCGCAGGTGGTGCAGCGCGGGGTCGACAACCACTACGTCTACAGGGTGAAAGGCGACAGCGTCGAGTCGGTTCCGGTGAAAGTCGTGTACCAGGACAGCGCACTCACGGTTGTCCAGGGCGTGGCCGCCGGCGACACCCTGGTCAGTGACGGCCAGTCGCGGCTCAAGCCGGGCAGCACTGTCGAAGTGGTCAAGCAGCGGCAACCGGCGGTTGCCGACACCCGCGTGGAGCCGCAGCCATGAGCGTGCGCGGCGGCGTTTCAGGCTGGTGCATCGACCACCCGGTGGCCACCCTGCTGCTGACTTTCGCCCTGGTGCTGCTGGGCTGCATCGCCTTCCCGCGGCTGGCCGTGGCGCCCCTGCCCGAGGCTGAATTCCCCACCATCCAGGTCAGCGCTGCGCTGCCCGGCGCCAGCCCGCAAACCATGGCCTCATCGGTGGCCACGCCGTTGGAGGTGCAGTTCAGCGCCATTCCGGGCATGACCCAAATGACCTCCACCAGCGCCCTGGGCACCAGCAACCTGATTCTGCAGTTCACTCTGGACAAGAGCATCGACACCGCTGCCCAGGAAGTGCAGGCAGCCATCAACACTGCTGCCGGCCTGCTGCCCAAGGATATGCCCACCCTGCCCACCTGGAAGAAGGTCAACCCGGCCGACAGCCCGGTGCTTATCTACAGCATCAGCTCGGCACAGATGCCCGGCACCGAATTGAGCGACTACGCCGAATCGTTGCTGGCCCGGCAAATCAGCCAGATCGAAGGCGTGGGCCTGGTGAACATCACCGGCCAGCAACGTCCAGCCATCCGCGTACAGGCCTCGGCCGACAAATTGGCCGCCATTGGCCTGACCCTGGCCGACGTGCGCGTAGCCCTGCAGAACACCAGCCTGAACCTGGCCAAGGGCGCGCTGTACAGCGATTCCAGCGTGTCGACCTTTGCCGCCAACGACCAACTGTTCGAGCCGGCCGACTATTCCCAGGTGATTATTTCCTACAAGGATGGCGCCCCTGTGCACCTGACCGACGTAGCGAAAGTCATCAACGGGTCTGAAAACGCCTACGTGCAAGCCTGGTCCGGCGACCAGCCAGGCCTGAACCTGGTGATCACCCGCCAGCCCGGCGCCAACATCGTCGACACCGTGGAACGGGTGCAGGCCGCCATGCCCGGGTTGCAGGCAATGATGCCGGCCTCGGTGAAAGTCACCACGCTGATCGACCGCACCCGCACCATCCGCGCTTCGTTGCATGAAGTGGAAACCACCCTGCTGATCGCCGTGCTGTTGGTGGTGGCGGTGATGGCGCTGTTCCTGCGCCAATGGTCGGCCACGCTGATTGTTTCCAGCGTGCTGGGGGTGTCGCTGGTGGCCAGCTTCGCGCTGATGTACGCGCTGGGCTTCAGCCTCAACAACCTCACCCTGGTGGCCATCGTGGTGGCCGTCGGCTTTGTGGTGGACGACGCCATCGTCGTGGTGGAGAACATCCACCGCCACCTGGAGGCCGGCGAAGGCATGCGCGACGCGGCGGTAAAGGGCGCGGGGGAGATCGGCTTCACCGTGGTCTCCATCAGTTTCTCGCTGGTGGCAGCCTTTATTCCGTTGCTGTTCATGGGCGGCGTGGTGGGCCGGCTGTTCAAGGAATTCGCCCTGACGGCCACCTCCACCATCCTGATCTCGGTGGTGGTATCGCTGACCCTGGCGCCTACCCTGGCAGCCATGTTCATGCGCGCGCCGGTGCACCACCCAGACGCCAAGCCCGGCTTCGGCGAGCGGCTGCTGGCCGGCTATGAGCATTACCTGCGCAAGGCCCTGGCCCACCAGCGGCTGATGCTGGGCATCTTCAGCTTGTCCGTAGGCCTGGCCATCTGCGGCTACATTTTCATTCCCAAGGGCTTCTTCCCTATCCAGGACACTGGCTTCATGCTCGGTACCACCGAGGCAGCCGCGGACGTTTCCTACCCGGACATGATCAAGAAACACCTGGAGTTGGCGAAGATCGTCGGCGCCGACCCGGCCGTGCAGGCCTATTCCCACTCGGTGGGGGTGACCGGCAGCAACCAGACCATCGCCAACGGCCGCTTCTGGATTGCCCTCAAGGACCGAGGCGACCGCGACGTGTCGGCCAGCGAGTTCATCGACCGCCTGCGCCCGCAACTGGCCAAGGTGCCGGGCATCGTGCTGTACCTGCGTGCCGGCCAGGACATCAACCTCAGTTCCGGCCCCAGCCGTGCCCAGTACCAGTACGTACTCAAGAGCAACGACGGCCCCACGCTGAACCTGTGGGCCCAGCGCCTCACGGAAAAACTGCGCTCGCTGCCCGCGTTCCGCGACCTGTCCAACGACCTGCAACTGGGCGGCAGCATCACCCACATCAGCATCGACCGCAGCGCCGCCGCGCGCTTCGGCCTCAGCGCCGCCGACGTCGACCAGGCCCTGTACGATGCCTTCGGCCAACGGCAGATCAACGAATTCCAGACCGAGACCAACCAGTACAAGGTGGTGCTGGAACTGGACGCCGCCCAACGTGGCAAGGCCGAAAGCCTGAACTTCTTCTACCTGCGCTCGCCGCTGACCAATGAAATGGTGCCGTTGTCGGCGCTGGCCCGGGTCGACCCGCCCAGCATCGGCCCGCTGTCCATTGCCCACGACGGCATGTTCCCGGCCGCCAACCTGTCGTTCAACCTGGCGCCGGGCGTGGCCCTGGGTGACGCCGTGCAAATTCTCAACCGCGCCCAGAGCGAGATCGGCATGCCGGCCTCCATCACCGGCAACTTCCAGGGCGCCGCCCAGGCGTTCCAGAGCTCGCTGGCCAGCCAGCCGTGGCTGATTCTTGCGGCGCTGGTGGCGGTTTACATCATTCTGGGCGTGCTGTACGAGAGCTTCGTGCACCCGCTGACCATCATTTCCACCCTGCCCTCGGCCGGCCTGGGCGCGCTGATCATGCTATGGCTGTGCGGGCAGGACTTTTCCATCATGGCGCTGATCGGCCTGGTGCTGCTGATCGGTATCGTCAAGAAGAATGGCATCCTCATGGTCGACTTCGCCCTGGAGGCCCAGCGCCAGGAAGGGCTGTCGCCACAGGACGCCATTTTCAAGGCCTGCCTCACGCGCTTCCGGCCCATCATCATGACCACGCTTGCGGCGCTGCTCGGCGCCCTGCCGCTGATGTTCGGCTTTGGCGCCGGCGCCGAACTGCGCCAGCCGCTGGGCATGGCCGTGGTCGGCGGCCTGCTGGTGAGCCAGGCGCTGACACTGTTCACCACGCCGGTCATATACTTGCAGCTGGAGCGGCTGTTCCATCGGCGCCAGGCAGCACCTGCCACGGCGCTGCCAGCCGGCCATTGAGAGCGGACCATGCGTATCCTGATTATCGAAGACGAAGAAAAGACGGCGGACTACCTGTACCGCGGTCTCACCGAACAAGGGTTCACCGTCGATGTAGCCCCCGATGGCATCGAGGGGCTGCACCTGGCACTGGAAAGCGACTACGCGGTGATCGTCCTTGACGTGATGCTGCCCGGGCTCGACGGTTATGGCGTGCTGCGCGCCCTGCGCGCGCGCAAGCAGACCCCGGTGATCATGCTCACCGCCCGTGAACGCGTGGAGGACCGCATTCGCGGCCTGCGCGAAGGTGCCGACGATTACCTGGGCAAGCCCTTCTCGTTCCTGGAGCTGGTGGCGCGCCTGCAGGCCCTGACCCGCCGCAGTGGCGGCCACGAACCCGTGCAGATCAGCGTCGCCGACCTGTGGATCGACCTGATCAGCCGCAAGGCCAGCCGCGCCGGCCAGCGCCTGGACTTGACCGCCAAGGAATTCTCGCTGCTCAGCGTACTGGCCCGGCGCCAGGGCGAAATCCTGTCGAAAACCGCCATTGCCGAACTGGTGTGGGACATCAACTTCGACAGCGACGCCAATGTCGTCGAAGTGGCGATCAAGCGCCTGCGCGCCAAGCTCGACGGGCCGTTCGAGGAAAAACTGCTGCACACCATCCGCGGCATGGGCTATGTGCTGGAGAGCCGGCGTGAGTACTAACTCCATCGCCGTACGCCTGAGCGCGCTGTTCACCCTGGTGGCGGTGTTGATCTTCCTGTTGATTGGCTGGGCACTGTACCGCCAGGTCGACAAAAGCCTGGGCCTGTTGCCCGAGGCCGAACTGGACGCCCGCTACAGCGTGCTGGAATCGGTGCTGACCCGCGACGGCTCGCCCGAGCGCTGGGCCAAGATCGTCGCCAAGCTGCACCTGCTGGAAGAGGAAGACCGGCGCCTGCATTTCTGGGTGGTCAGCGGCAACCCGGCGTTTGAATACGGCCACCCCGGCCAGCCAATACGCGACTTCGCCTTGGGCAAGCCGGGCAAGCGCGACCTGGTGCTGCCCGAGCACACCTACCCATTGAAGGTGCTGGTGAACGCCCTGCCCGCGGTAGACCAGCGCCCACCGCTGCGCTTCCTGGCCGGCATCGAGACCGACACCTTTTCGCAAACCCAGCACACCCTGCTGATTGCCCTGATCAGCTTCGCCGCCCTGGGCGTGCTACTGGCTTCCGGGCTGGGCTACTGGGTGGCGCGGGTGGGGCTGCGGCCGCTGGTCAGCCTGTCCCGCGAGGCGCAGAAGCTGGCGCCGCCGCGCCTGTCGGGGCGCCTGCAACTGTCGCCGCTGCCGCCCGAGCTGAACGAGTTCGTCAGCGCCTTCAATTCCTCGCTGGAACGGGTGGACCAGGCGTACGGGCGCCTGGAGGCGTTCAACGCCGACGTCGCCCATGAACTGCGCTCGCCGCTTACCAACCTCATCGGCCAGACCCAGGTGGCGCTGACCCGCGGCCGCTCGGCCGAACATTACTTCGAGGTGCTGCAGTCCAACCTCGAAGAACTGGAGCGCCTGCGCAGCATCATCAACGACATGCTGTTCCTGGCCAGCGCCGACCAGGGCAGCAAGGCCACGCAACTGACCGCCAGCTCGCTGGCCGAAGAAGTGGCTACCACCGTCGACTACCTGGAATTCATCCTTGAGGACGCACACATCAGCGTGCATGTCAGCGGCGACGCCCAGGTGCACATCGAGCGCGCGCACCTGCGCCGGGCGCTGATCAACCTGCTGAACAATGCCGTGCAGCACACCGCTGCCGGCCAGCAGATTGACGTGCGCATCACCCCCCACGGCGACCAGGTGCACATCGAGGTCAGCAACCCCGGCCCGTGCATCGCCGCCGAACACCTGCCCAAACTGTTCGAACGCTTCTACCGCGTGGACGCCTCGCGCAGCAACAGCGGCGCCAACCATGGCCTGGGCCTGGCCATCGTCAAGGCCATCGCCCTGATGCACGGCGGCAGCGTTTTCGTGCGCAGTGAACAGGGCGCCAACACCTTTGGCATAAGCCTTCCCGCCTGATTGCGCGCCACTGTTACAAGTTTTGTAAAGGCTCTTATCTTTATTTTCACTTGTTCCGTGGCGCGTCGCTTTATATATTTGTTGCACACCAACGAACTTGCAGACGCAAGAAGGTTTTCCAAAATGTCCAAATCATTGGGTATTGCCGGCGCTATTATTCTGTCTTCCTTGATGTTGTCCCCGCTGGCCATGGCGGAAGAATCGCCGGCTTTCGCGGCGCGGAACGAGGCCATTCAGGCCAACTTCGAACAGCACCAGGAGGCTTTGGCGCTCAAGGCCCAGCAACATCAAAATATTCAGCAGGCGCAGGCTGCAAAGCCTCAGAGCGACGCCAAGGACAGCTGAAATTGGAATTGAACCCCATTTCCCTCGACGTTGCTTAGATGATAGTTATCCAAGCGATTGATCTTAAAGCCGCTGCTATCAGCGGCTTTTTTTTCGTCTGATAAAAACACACAGATACTCATGATTTTACCCACAATAAAAAACTGCGCCGATGAAAATAATAACTGCCAAAGTTAAAAAACATTTACCAAGGAGTTTAGAAACTGTGAAATCCACTTTCCGCTTCAGCCCTTTGTTCGTTGCAGTGGCTGCAACGATGTCCGGTGCCGCGTTCGCAGACGACGCCCCAGCGGCCAACAACCAGGACGGCTTCATCGCCGGCTCCAGCCTGACCCTGGACCTGAAGAACTACTACTTCAACCATGATCGGCACAACGGCCAGAATGACAGCAAGGAATGGGGCCAGGGTTTCATCGGCATCTTCCAGTCGGGCTTCACTGAGGGCACCGTGGGCTTTGGTATCGACGCCAACGCCATGCTCGGCCTGAAACTGGACGGTGGTGGCGGCACCAGCGGTTCGAGCATCCTGCCCACCTCGCCGACCGACAAGGAAGGTAACCTGTACGACAAGGCTCCGGGCTCCTTCTCGTCCGCCGGCGGCGCAGTGAAAATGCGTGCATTCAATACCATCGTCCGCGCCGGTGACCTGTTCCTCAACAACCCGGTAATCGCCGGCGGCTCCACCCGCCTGCTGCCAATGACCTTCCGTGGCGTGGAAGCGACCAACACCAGCATTGACCACCTGACCATCGATGCCGGCCAGGTCAGCTTCGACAAGCTGTTCAACCAGAGCGGCAACGGCCGCATCGGCACCTACTACGGCACCCTGCCCGACGGCAAGGAAAGCAAGCACATGGACTGGGCCGGTGGCACCTACACCGGCCTGCCGGGCGTGACCACCAGCCTCTACGCCTCGCAGCTCAAGGACATCTGGAACCAGTACTACTACGACCTGGACTACACCTGGGCGCTCAATGACCTGGTCAGCCTGAACCCCGGCTTCCACTACTACCACACCGAGGACAGCGGCCAGGCGCTGCTGGGCCCGATCGACAACAACACCTTCAGCCTGCACCTGGGCGTCACCGTGGGCCACCAGACGGTCACCGCGTCGATGCAGAAGGTCAACGGCAACACGCCGTTCGACTACATCCAGGACGGCGACAGCATCTTCCTCGACAACTCGCAGCAATACTCGGACTTCAACGCCCCGGGCGAGAAATCCTGGAAACTGCAGTACGCCTATGACTTCGTCGGCTGGGGCCTGCCAGGCCTGACATCGGCGGTGTCCTACACCCGCGGCACCATGGACCTGACCAAAGCTACACAGAATGCGGATTCGGGCTACAACTACTACAACGCCGACGGTAAGGACGCCAAGCACTGGGAACGCGACGTCGATCTCAAGTACGTGGTGCAGGAAGGCCCGGCGAAAAACCTGGGCGTGCGCCTGCGCTGGGCCACCAACCGCGGCGGCGACGGCTACAAGACTGTCGACCACAACGCCGACGAATACCGTGTAATCGTCGACTACCCGATCAACATCTTCTAATCAAACGTTTGTTTGCAAAAAAGCCGGCACTTGATGCCGGCTTTTTGTTTTCCACATAACCTGCGGAAAGGCTTGAGAAACCTCGAAAATAAACTGATCGATCAGTCAAACCGTTCATCTGGCAAAGTGCCATCATTCGGTTTGGTGGGTTGTCCACTCTGATACACACCCCTAGAATACCGCCGCCTCGCGCACCCCACGCCGGTATCCGTGGCGACAATAATGATCAGAGTTCGCCACCTTGCGCCATTCCCATCCTCCCCTGCGGCCGCAGTCCCGCGCCCCCCAACGGTATCTGAATATCGGTTGCGGGCTGACCATAGTGGCAATCATTGCCATCGTCACGTTCCTGCTGGCGCGCGAGCACGCCAACGCCGAGCGCGATGCCGCACGGGCGGCCAACAACATCGTGCAACTGATCAACACCGACGTGCAGCGCAACGTCGAGCTCTATGACCTGTCGCTGAAGCGCCTTATAGAGGCTTCGCAGCATCCCGATTTTCGCCGTATTCCGGAAACCCTGCGCCAGCGCGTGCTATTCGATGCGGTAGTGGCCGGGCCTTATCGCGGCAACATCCTGTGGCTGGGCCCCCAGGGCGATATCGTTGCCGACTCGCGCGCCTACCCGCCGCGCAAGGCCAACTTCAGCGACCGCCCCAACTTCCAGTACCTGCGTGACCACCCCGATGCCGGCCTGCAGATCAGCGATCCGTTCCACGACCGCATCGGCAACCTGGGCTGGTGCATCAGCTTCGCCAGGCGCATCTCCGGCCCCGACGGCGAGTTTCTGGGCGTAGCGTCGGGTGCCTTGCGCCTGGCTTATTTCGCCGAGCTGTTCAACAGCCTGACCATCGGCCGCGACAGCAGCGTCAACCTGATCAGCGAGCAAGGGCTGTTCCTCGCCCGCGAGCCGCAAGTGCCTGGGCAGGACCTGACCGGCCAGGACTTCAGCCAGCGCCCCAACTTCAAGCGCGTGGTACGCGAGGGCAGCGGCAGCTTCGTGTCCATTTCAAGCTTCGACCACAAGGAGCGCCTGTACACCTTCGCCAAGGTGGGCCAGTTGCCCATGGTGGTGATCGTCGCCCTGTCCACCGAAGAGGTGTACGCGCCCTGGCGCCGCACCGTGATGTTCGTCGGCACCGCCACTGCGGCACTGTGCATCGCCCTTTCGTGGTTGTGCCTGATGATGGGCCGCGAACTGCGCCGCCGCCTCAGCGCCGAGCGCGAGCTGACCACCCTGGCCGCCACCGACAGCCTCACCGGCCTTGCCAACCGTCGCAGCCTGGACCGCACGTTGCGCAGCGAGTGGGCGCGCTCGCTGCGCAACGGCAAGCCCATGTCGGTGCTGATGATTGATGTCGACCACTTCAAGGCCTTCAACGAACGCCACGGCCACCCCGGCGGCGATGAAGCGCTGCGGCGCGTGGCCAAGGTCCTCAATGGTTGCGTGCGCCGCCCCGCGGACCTGGTGGCGCGCTACGGCGGTGAGGAATTCATGGTGGTGCTGGCCGAGACCGACCTGAACGGCGCGCTGATCATTGCCGAGACCTTGCGCAACGCAGTCGAAGGCCAAGCGCCGTTCGGCAATGACGAACGACCGGTGACTGTGAGCATTGGCGTGGGCACGCGGCGCACGCGGGCGGGCATGAAGCTCGAAGACCTGCTGGCTGCGGCAGACCTGGCGCTGTACCAAGCCAAGGCCAATGGCCGCAACCAGGTGGGCTTCTGCGAGAAAGTGGTCGCCTGAGGGGACGCGGCCTTGCGGCCGCTGCTACAACATTGTTGTGGGAGCTGCTGCTACAGGCGCGAAAAAACGCCGGCACAGGGCCGGCGTTTTTGGGCATGGCAGGTATCAGCTGGCGCGCGCGATATTGCGCAGTGCCTTGACCTGGTCATGGTTACGCTGCACACCATGGAACTGGCGTTCGATGATGGCGTACACATTGGCCGGCAGCGGCTTGGCCAACGCTTCCTTGTAAGCCTTGATGGCATGGTCTTCACCGCGCTCGGCTTCATTCAGCACCGCTTCCTCGTCCTTGCCGGTGAACAGCGACTTCACGTCCACCCAACGACGGTGCAGGTCGCCGGCCACACTGGTAGAGTCTTCCGGGTCACCGCCCAAGGCGATCACTTCCTGTTGCAACTCACCTGCGGCAGCGGAGCATTCCAGGGAGCGTTTGACGAACAATGCCTTCAGCTCAGGATTCTTGATATCTTCCGCGCAGGTCTTGAAACCTTCCTGGCCGTCCTTGCTGGTCTGAATCAGGTCGTTGAGTACCGAGATAACTTCTTTGGTTGGATTAGACATTTTCGATTCCCTCTGGGTTGAAAGGTTACAGAGGTATATCGCAGACTTCGTGCCAGCTTCACGATTAAAATAAATCGTTTAAAATCAATAGATTAGAAATTATCTAAAATCTCACTACACCGCGTTCTGCATGAAACATCAATTAGCCTTCATGCAGAATGCAAGTCTGTTCACCGTTGTTTTGCACCCCGGTATTTGCTACCCATGAACCCGGAAAAACTTGAATTATTGATTACCCGCGAAATGCCCTACGGCAAATACAAGGGGCGGATCATCGCCGACTTGCCCGGGCCATACTTGAACTGGTTCGCCCGTGAAGGTTTTCCCAACGGCGAGCTCGGCGGGTTGCTGGCGTTGATGCATGAGGTCGACCACAACGGCCTGAGCGACCTGTTGGAGCCACTGCGCAAGAAACACAACCGCCCTGCGCCAAGGCACTGACCGCCCCCAGACAAAATCGCAGGCAAAAAAAAGGGGCGCCGACCAAGCGCCCCCAAAAGCCGTAAAACAATCAACAGCAAGCAACAAATTCAGTCGAACAGGGCCAGCGCCTCGGCGGTGCACTCCTGGATGCGCGCCCAATCGCGGTTCTTGATCCAGGCGCTTTCCAGCATCCACGAACCACCCACGCACATTACGTTGGGCTGGGCCATGTAGTTCTTCAGGTTGGCCGGGCCGACGCCACCGGTGGGGCAGAAGCGCACCGACGGGAACGGGCCGCCGAAGGCCTTGATAGCCGCCACGCCGCCGCTGACTTCCGCCGGGAACAGCTTGAAGCGGCGGTAGCCCAGGGCGTAGCCCATCATCAGCTCCGAAGGGCTGCTGATGCCAGGCAGCAGCGGCAACGGGCTTTCAACGCCAGCTTCGAGCATGTCCTGGGTAACGCCCGGGGTCACGGTGAACTGCGAACCGGCAGCTTCGGTAGCGGCCAGCATATGGCGGTCCAGCACGGTGCCAGCGCCGACGATCAACTCGGGGCGTTCCTGGCGCAGGATCTGAATGGCCTTGAGGCCCAATTCCGAACGCAGGGTCACTTCCAGTGCAGTCAGGCCACCGGCCGCCAAGGCGTCCGCCAGCGGCAGAATGTCTTCTTCACGGGCGATGGTAATCACCGGAAGAATCTTCGCCTTGGCGGCCAGCTTGTCGATCAGGGCGACTTTGTCCGCCATGCGGTTTTGCACCAGTTGTTGTTTTTCGAGTGTCGTCATAGCGGCTGATCCTTGGCTCAGGGGCACCAGTAGATATCCAGTGGGGAGTGTAGGAACGCGCGCACCGGCATCTGGGCAACGTCGTCGCCCGCCAGCGCGTCGCGCAACGTGTTCAATTTGCCTGCCCCTTGCAGCGACAGCGCGGTGTAGCGGGCGCTGGCCAGCAGGGCGCGGGTCATGGTCAGGCGCTGGTGCGGCACGGTCGGCGCCAGCATCGGCAGGCAGCGACGGGCGCCGGCAGGTTCCAGCGCCTGGGCCAGGTTCGGGCTGTTGGGGAACAGCGAAGCGGTGTGGCCGTCGTCGCCCATGCCCAGAATCAGCACGTCGATCGGCGGCAGCTCGGCCAGCAGCGAGTCGGTGGCTTCTGCCGCCAGGTCCAGGTTCTGGGCCGGGTTGTAGAGGCTGACGAAACGCGCCTTGGCCACCGCACCTACCAGCAGGTAGCGCTTGAGCAGGCCGGCGTTGCTGTCGGCGTGCTCCACCGGTACCCAGCGTTCGTCAGCCAGGCTGACGACCACTTTCGACCAGTCCAGTGCCTGGCGCGCCAGGCACTGGAAGAACATCACCGGGCTGCGGCCACCCGAGACCACCAAGGTCGCGACACCCTGGCGCTCGATGGCGCCGCGCAGTTGTTCGGCCACATTGGCTGCCAGGCCTTCGGCCAGCAGCGCTGCGCTGGCGAAGTCACGTGGGACCACTTCGCTTGGCAGTTTGAGTTCAGATATCGCCATACCAGGACCTCCCATCGCGGGTAATCAGTGCGATGGAGCTCATCGGCCCCCAGGAGCCCGCCGCGTACGGCTTGGGCGCATCACCGGACTTCTTCCAGCCGGCGATCAACTGGTCGCACCACTTCCACGCATATTCGATTTCATCTTTACGGACAAACAGGTTCTGATTGCCCTGCATCACCTCCAGCAACAACCGCTCGTAGGCATCAGGGATGCGCGCGCTGCGGTAGGTGTCGGAGAAGTTCAGTTGCAACGGGCCGCTGCGCAGTTGCATGCCTTTGTCCAGGCCCTGCTCCTTGGTCATCACGCGCAAGGAAATACCTTCGTCCGGCTGCAGGCGGATGATCAGCTTGTTGCTGATCTGCAGGCGCTGCTCGGGGGCGAAGATGTAGTGCTGCGGTTCCTTGAAGTGGATGACGATCTGCGACAGCTTCTGCGGCATGCGCTTGCCGGTACGCAGGTAGAACGGCACGCCGGCCCAGCGCCAGTTGCGAATATCGGCACGCAGGGCGACGAACGTTTCGGTGTCGCTCTGGGTGTTGGAGTTTTCTTCTTCCAGGTAGCCCGGCACGGGCTTGCCCTGGCTGTAGCCTGCGATGTACTGGCCACGCACCACTTGGGTGGTGAGGCCTTCGGCGCTGATCGGCGCCAGCGCCTTCAGCACTTTAACCTTCTCGTCACGGATGCTGTCGGCCGACAGGTCGGCGGGCGGGTCCATGGCAATCAGGCACAGCAGCTGCAGCAGGTGGTTCTGGATCATGTCGCGCAACTGGCCGGCCTGGTCGAAATAGCCCCAACGGCCTTCGATGCCGACTTCTTCAGCCACGGTGATTTCCACGTGGGAAATGTAGTTCTGGTTCCACTGGGTTTCGAACAGGCTGTTGGCGAAACGCAGGGCAATCAGGTTCTGTACCGTTTCCTTGCCCAGGTAGTGGTCGATGCGGTAGATGCGGTTCTCGGGGAAGAACTGCGCCACGGCATCGTTCACCCGGCGCGACGACGCCAGGTCGTGGCCAATGGGCTTTTCCAGCACCGCGCGGGCACGGTCGGCCAGGCCTACCTTGTGCAGGTTCTCGCAAATGGCGCCATACACGGCCGCGGGGGTGGCGAAGTAGGCGATCAGCTGTTCGCTGGCGCCTACCTGTTCGGCGAGGTTGACGTAGTCAGCCTCGTTCATGAAATCGACATGCACGTAGGTCACCCGGGCCAGGAAGCGGCTCAGGGTTTCTTCCTCGATCTGCGCCTTGGCAACGAAAAGACGCAGGTGTTCCTCGATATTGGCCAGGTGCTGCTGTGGCGTGCCGGCCTCGCGGGCCAGCGCCAGGATGCGTGTGTCAGCGTGCAGCAACTGGGCTCGATCAAGCTGGTAGAGCGCCGGGAACAGCTTGCGCAATGCCAGGTCGCCCAAGGCGCCAAACAAGGCAAAAGTGCACGGTTCTACGGAAGTCGAAGGCATGATGTTTGTTCTTTTATCAAGTTAGACTAGAAATACCTTTTTTCAAGGCACCATTCAAGGGAAAATGTAGTAATAAACACAACATTTTCCCGGTAGATCAGATTCGAGTGGTGATCGCACCAAGCCCTCAGTACGATAGGCCACCCGTGAATACAGCCGCGCCAGACAGCTGTACTGGCTGCATCCTCGACCCAAGGACATAACATGGACCGCGTGCGCAATCTCCTGGAGCAGATCCAGGGCCGCCTCGAAGAGCTGAACAAGGCTGAACGCAAAGTCGCCGAAGTCATCCTGCTCAACCCCCAGCAAGCCACCCGCTTCAGCATTGCCGCACTGGCCCAGGCCGCCTCGGTCAGCGAACCGACGGTCAACCGGTTCTGCCGTTCATTCGGCGTCAGCGGCTACCCCGAGCTGAAACTGCAATTGGCCCAGAGCCTTGCCAGCGGCGCCGCCTATGTCAGCCGCGCGGTGGAAGCCGACGATGATCCGGCCGCCTACACGCAGAAGATTTTTGGCAGTGCCATTGCATCATTGGACAGCGCCTGTCAGCAACTGGATCCGCAGTTGATCAGCCGCGCCGTGGACATGTTGATCCAGGCCCGGCAGATCCATTTCTTCGGCCTGGGCGCCTCGGCGCCGGTGGCGCTGGACGCCCAGCACAAGTTTTTCCGTTTCAACCTGGCCGTGTCGGCGCACGCCGATGTGCTGATGCAGCGAATGCTGGCGTCGGTGGCGCACACCGGTGAATTGTTCGTGATCATTTCCTACACCGGCCGTACCCGCGAGCTGGTGGAGGTGGCCCGCGTGGCGCGGGAAAACGGCGCCTCGGTGCTGGGCCTTACCGCCAAGGACTCGCCGTTGGCCAAGGCCTGCAGCATGAGCCTGAACATTCCCTTGCCCGAGGATACCGACATCTATATGCCGATGACCTCGCGGATCATTCAGTTAACCGTACTCGATGTACTGGCCACCGGCATGACCCTTCGTCGCGGCGCAGACTTCCAGCCGCACCTGCGCAAGATCAAGGAAAGCCTGAACGCCAGCCGCTACCCCATGGATGAGTAACCTGGTGTGGGAGCTGGCTTGCCAGCGAGCTGTTGAGGCCCTAAAAGCTCGCTGGCAAGCCAGCTCCCACAAGACAGCTGCTACGTCAGTTGAGCAGGCGCGCC
>NZ_JBWCAM010000016.1:0-155554 GCF_056175065.1 Pseudomonas sp. JC1203 | reverse complement strand
CGGGGGGGGGGGGGGGGGGCCCCCGGGTCGTTGTGCCCCCAAACCCCCGGCGGGGCCACCCCAGCTCCCACAAGACAGCTGCTACGTCAGTTGAGCAGGCGCGCCTGCAGGCTCAGGTGGGCTTTCTCGCCCGGCGCCAGGCTCAGGTTGTCCTGGCTGCCGCTGGTGGCTTCCACGCACAGGAAACCCTGGCTTTCATTGCCGGCCACGCCCATCAGCGGCCGTGAACCGGGGTGCCACACCACCGTGTCGTCGCTGTCGGCAGTGTGAATGGCCAACTTGCGCGCCCAGGCGCGGTCCTGCAGCTGCACCTGGTTGGCGCCGCTGAACACTCGCTGGCAGGCGCCGGTCACTTGCAGGTCGCCCTTCTGGGTGGTGGTCTTGCGGCTGAGCTTGTCGTAGCTCTGCACGCCTTCCAGCCCAGCCAGGGTCACCTCGTTCACGTCACCGATGCGCCAGTAGGCCAGCAGTGCATGGCTCAGCTGGCAGGGCTCGCTGTCCTGGTGCTCGGTACTCAGGCGCAGCTCCATCTGGTCGCCCAGGCGTGCGTGCAGGTCCACCTGCCAGTCGCACAGCAGCAGGCGCCAGTGCAGGGTCACGCCCTCTTCGTCTTCGCTGCTGGCGTGCAGTTTCCAATCCACCAGGCGGCCCCAGCCATGGGCCGGCCACATGCCTTCGCTGGGGTGGCGGCCGTACCACGGCCAGCACACCGGCACACCACCACGAATGGCGCCGGCCTGTGGCCAGTGCGCCGAGCACCACAGCCAGGGTTTCTGGCCCTGTGGGCGGAAATGCAGGAGTTGCGCACCCTGGCGGCTGAACACGGCCTGGCACTTGGGGTGGTCGATGACCAGCACGTCACGTTGCTGAAAACGCTCCCACTCAAAGGTAGGCCGAGGCCGCTGCGATTTGAAGAAGCGCTGGAGCGGGTGGTCGTGCATGGCAGTAGAAATCCTGGACACGGGCGTGAAAGCTCACCTGGGTACGGCTGATATTGTTAGAGGTAGCGCTATCTTACCGATATAAACCGAATTTTCGCCGAGCTTTTTGCCGCATGCACTCACAGAGCAGACGTAGCAGCGGCCACCAGGCCGCGTCCCGAGGTAACGGGGTGCTCGCGACGCGGCCTGCGGCCGCTGCTACAAGGGGCAAGCGGTGGCGGCTGCCTTCAGGCAGCCGCCACCTACAACGGTTTAGAACTTGGACTGCACTTTCAGGCCGGCCACGATGGCGTCATCCACCTGGTCAACACCACCTGGGTGCTTGATGTATTGCAGGTTGGGGCGCACGGTCAGCCAGTTGGTGACGTGGAAGCCGTAGTAGATCTCGGCGTCGTACTCGGTGTCCTGCACCGGCAGGTAGCCTGGGTTGTCGTAGTCGTCGATACCGCTCAACTGGTTGACCAGCTTGGCGCGGTCCTGCGCATCGTCGTTCACGTGGATACGGCCGATACCTACGCCGATGTCATCCTTTGGACGCGAGTCGAACGGACCTTTGTAGACCAGGCCGATCTGCTGGTAGTTGTCGATGTAGTTGGTGGCCTTGTCGTGCACCGTGAAGTTGGCGAACACGTTCAAGCCACGGCTGGCATCGCCGTTGTGGGTAGTGAGTTGCTGTTGCGCCACGATCCACCAGCCGTGCTTGCCGTTATGCTCCTTGTAGGTGCCCGACACTGGCTGCGGCTGGCCATCGGCGCCTTCGTAGACGTCGTCGGCGTTGGCGCTGCTGTAGTAGTAACCCAGGCGGTATTCGCCTGGCAGGCCATTGACCTGCGGGCTCCACACCACTTCAACCGGCAACAGGGTGCCCTTGGTACCACTGCCATTGAGCTTGAAGCCGTTGTTGCGGTCCAGGTTGGACGGGTTCTGGTTGAACGCACCCACCTGCGCGTAGAACTCGGGGGTGATGTTGTACTTGATGCGCCCGGCCCACTGGCTGACCGGCCAGTTGTACCAGATGCCACCCACCCAGTTACCCACTTGCGAGCCGCAGAAGGTCAAGTTCTGGAAGTCGCACGGGAAGCTGTTGAAGTCTTCGCCCGGGCCGAAGCGGCCGACCTTGACGTCCAACGCACCGTCGAAGAATTTCTGCTTGTACCACATCTGGGTCAGGCGCCAGGTCTGGCCGCGGCCCCACACTTCCTGGGACGAGCTGAGGGTGCCGGCGCGCGGGTCGCCGATGCGGTCGTTGGAGATGTTGCGGCCGCTACGCTCGGTGACCGTCAGCTTGAACTCGGCATCCTTCCAGCCCAGGATCTTGTTCAGGTCCATGTCCACGCCCAGGGCGAACTGGTCGCTGTAACGTGCGGTGCGGTCATTGTCGTAACCACCCTTCACGTTGGTAGCCGCCTCCCCCACGTACTCCAGCGTGAAGTCATAACCCTTTTTCAGCAGCTCCGTACGTTCGCCACCCCAGTCGCCGAGCATCCATGGCGATTCAGGGTCGAAGGCGTCGTACGCATGGGCGCTGCCGGCCAGCCCCAGTGCACTGAGCACCGACACCTGCAACAAACGATTGCGTGCCAACTTGGTATTCATGCGCTTTTTCATCCCTTGCTTCCTCGTCTTATTGTTATTGGCTGTTGATTAAACGCGGTGTAAATCGGTGTTACCGGGCGACAGGCCGCCCGGCTCGAATTCAGCGGCCCTTGAACTGGGCGACGTTGTCGCCCGCCACGGGTGCCTGTGCACGCCCCACCGCCCCCAGGCGCTCGCCGGTCTTGGCGTCGAACAACAACACCTTGGCCGGATCGAATTGCAGATTCAGTGTTTCACCCACCTGTGGCGCCACGTCCGGGGCCAGGCGGCAGCACACCTTGGTGCCGTTGAGGGTGACGAAAACCAGGGTATCGGGCCCGGTCGGCTCGGTGATCTGCACCTCGGCACGAATGGTCGGCAGGCCATTGGCCTCGGCGCCGGCCAGCACGATCTGCTCGGGGCGCATGCCCAAAATCACTTCGCGGTCCTCAAGCCCGGCGTCGCTGGTGCCCAGCGGCAGTTCGCAGCGCGCCTGGCCGCTGTCCAGCAGCGCTTGCAGGCGGCCATCCTTGCGCTGCAGGCGCAGGGGGATGAAGTTCATCGGCGGCGAGCCAATGAAGCTGGCCACGAACAGGTTGGCCGGGTCGTTGTAGATCTCTTTCGGCGTGCCGAACTGCTGGATGATGCCGTCCTTCATCACCGCCACCTTGTCACCCAGGGTCATGGCCTCGATCTGGTCGTGGGTCACGTACACCGTGGTGGTTTTCAGGCGCTGGTGCATCAGCTTGATTTCGGTGCGCATCTCCACGCGCAGCTTGGCGTCGAGGTTGGACAGCGGTTCGTCGAACAGGTAGATCTTCGGCCGGCGTGCCAGCGCCCGGCCCATGGCCACGCGCTGTTGCTGGCCGCCCGAGAGCTGGCCGGGCTTGCGGGTCAGCAGGTGCTCGATCTGCAGCAGCTTGGATACGCGCGCCACTTCCTCGTCGATGGCGGCGGCCGACATCTTGCGAATCTTCAGGCCGAAAGCGATGTTCTCGCGCACAGTCATGGTCGGGTACAGCGCGTAGGACTGGAACACCATGGCGATGTCACGGTCCTTGGGGCTCATGCCGCTGATGTCGGCGTCGTCCACCAGGATCGCGCCACCGGTGATGTTTTCCAGGCCGGCGATGCAGTTCATCAGCGTGGATTTACCACAACCCGAAGGGCCGACCAGAATCAGGAATTCACCCGAATCAATCTTCAGCTGGATATCTTTCAAGGTGTCCGGCAGGCCGGCGCCATACGTCTTGATTACATTGCGCAGTTCTAGCGTTGCCATGTTTCTACCCCTTGACCGCGCCGGCAGTGAGCCCACGCAGGAAATACTTGCCGGCCATGATGTACACCAGCAGTGTCGGAAGGCCGGCGATCATTGCCGCGGCCATGTCTACGTTATATTCCTTGGCACCGGTGCTGGTGTTCACCAGGTTGTTCAGCGCCACGGTGATCGGCTGCGAGTCGCCACTGGCGAATACCACGCCAAACAGGAAGTCGTTCCAGATCTGGGTGAACTGCCAGATCAGGCAGACCATGATGATCGGCACCGACATGGGCAGCAGGATCTTGTTGAAGATGGTGAAGAACCCCGCCCCGTCCAGCCGCGCAGCCTTTACCAGGGCATCCGGCACACTGACAAAGTAGTTACGGAAGAACAGCGTAGTAAATGCCAGCCCATACACAACGTGAACAATCACCAAACCGGTGGTGGTGTTGGCCAGGCCCAGCTTGCCCAGGGTGAACGAGGCCGGCAGCAGCACCGTCTGGAACGGCAGGAAGCAGCCGAACAGCAGCAGCCCGAAGAACAGTTGCGAACCGCGGAATTTCCACATGGACAGCACGTAGCCGTTCATGGCGCCGATGAAGGTGGAAATCAGCACGGCCGGCACGGTGATCTTCACCGAGTTCCAGAAGAACCCGCCGACGATGTCCCAGGCCTTGATCCAGCCAATGCCGGTGACCACTTCAGGCAGGCTCAGCAGGTTGCCGGTACGAATGTCGTCAGGGGTCTTGAGGCTGGTCAGCAGCATCACCACCAGCGGCACCAGGTACACCGCCGCAGCCAACAGCAGGGTTGCGTAGATGGCCACGCGGCTGAAGCTGAGCGAGGATTTGCCATAGGCATTAGTCATGGCGCTTGGTCCTCAATTCCGAATACAGGTACGGCACCAGGATCGCCAGGATCGCGCCCAGCATCAGCATGGCGCTGGCCGAACCGATACCCATCTGGCCACGGCTGAAGGTGAACGAATACATGAACATGGCGGGCAGGTCCGAGCTGTAGCCCGGGCCGCCGGCGGTCATTGCCGCCACCAGGTCGAAGCTCTTGATGGCGATGTGCGCCAGGATCATGAAGGCGCTGAAGAACACCGGCCGCAGGCTGGGCAACACGATCTTCAGGTAGATGGTGGGCAGGCTGGCGCCGTCCACCTGGGCGGCACGGATGATCGACTGGTCGACCCCGCGCAGGCCCGCCAGGAACAGCGCCATCACAAAGCCCGAGGCCTGCCATACCGCGGCGATCACCAGGCAGTACACCACGCGGTCCTGGTCAATCAGCCAGTCCAGGCGGAAGCCTTCCCAGCCCCAGTCGCGCAGCATCTTGTCCAGGCCAAGGCCTGGGTTAAGCAGCCATTTCCAGGCGGTGCCGGTGACGATCATCGACAGGGCCATGGGGTACAGGTAGATGGTGCGCAGGAAGCCTTCGCGGCGAATGCGCTGGTCCAGCAGCACGGCCAGGAACACCCCCAGCACCAGGCTGATGGCAATGAACATGCCGCCGAACACGGCGAGGTTCTTGCTCGCTACCCACCAACGGTCGTTGTCGAGCAGGCGCGCGTATTGCTGCAGGCCGACGAAGCTGTACGTCGGCATGAAGGTGGAATTGGTGAAGGACAGCAAAAACGTCCAGAAGATATAGCCATAAAAACCGACCAGCACGAGCAGCATGCTAGGCGCCAGCACCACTTTGGGTAACCAGCGTTGCAGCGCGTCGAACGGCGAGGCCTTGCTGAACACAGCCACAGAGCTCATCGGGAACATCCAGGGTAAAGGTCAATCGGCACCGAATGCCTGCGCCGGGGGATTGGGAGAGGGAACCCCGGCGCAGGTATCGGACGCGTTATCCGTCGGTGTTACTTGGCCGACGAGATGCCCGCATACAGTTGCTTGGCAGCCTTGGCCGGATCGGCGTTCTTGTCACTCATGAAGTTGGTGACAACGTCGAAGATCGCGCCTTGTACCGCCAGCGAGGTGGCCATGTTGTGCGCCATGCTCGGTTCCAGCTTGCCGGCCTTGTCGGCTTCGGCGAAGTCTTTGGCCGAGGCCTGGCCACAGCTGTCGAACTTGGTCATGTCCAGGTCATTGCGCACCGGGATCGAGCCTTTGTTCTGGTTGAACACGTACTGGAATTCCGGCTCCAGGGCGACCTTGGCCAGGTCGTCACGCGCAGCGTTGTTGCCGGGGGTATCGTTCTTCTTGGCCAGCTTGAACATGGCCAGCGAGTCGATGTTGTAGGTGTAGCTGCCCTGGGTGCCCGGGAACGGCACGCACTCGTAGTCGGTGCCGGCTTTCTTGCCTGCCGCGCTCCACTCGCTCTTCGCCCAGTCGCCCATGATCTGCATGCCGGCCTTGCCGCTGATGACCTTGGCCGCTTCCAGGTTCCAGTCCTGGCCTGCGCCGTCCGGGTCCATGTAGCCTTTGAGTTTCTTCAGCTCGGTGAACACCTTGGTCATCTGCGCGCCAGTGAGGGTGGCCTCGTCCTGGTCGATGAAGGCTTTCTTGAAGCCGTCGGCGCCCATGATGCTCAGCACCATGTCTTCGAATACGGTGCTGTCCTGCCACGGCTGGCCACCGTGGGCGATCGGGATGATGCCTGCGGCCTTCAGCTTGTCGCCGGCGGCGTAGAGTTCTTCCAGGGTAGTGGGGGCCTTGGCGATGCCGGCCTTCTTGAAGGCTTCCGGGTTCACCCACAGCCAGTTGACGCGGTGAATGTTCACCGGCACGGCTACGTAGTGGCCTTCGTATTTCATGGTGTTGGAGACGGTCTTGGACAGCAGCGTGTCCCAGTGGTTGGCCTTGGCCACGTCGTCGACGTTGGTCAGCAGGCCCAGCGAAGCCCATTCCTGAATGTCCGGGCCCTTGATCTGCGCGGCAGATGGCGGGTTGCCCGACACGGCACGGGTTTTCAGCACGGTCATGGCGGCGGCACCACCGCCACCGGCGACAGCGCTGTCTTGCCAGGTGTAGCCGTCTTTCTCGACCAGTTGTTTCAGGACACCCACAGCCTTGGCTTCACCGCCCGAGGTCCACCAGTGCACCACTTCGACGTTGCCTTTGGAATCGGCAGCGTGGGCGGCGAGGGGAAACAGGGTGGCAAGCGAAATGACAGCGGCGAGGCGATTGATCGCGTTCATCGGATTCCCTTTTTTTGTTGTTATGCATTGCAAGTCTGATGCTTGCGCTGCGATGGAGTGTAAACAGGGTGGTTAGTACGCCAGGTAACGAAGCGATGCACAATTGTCACCAGCCGGTGACAATGTGCTGGCCGCCCAGTTTCGCCAGGCCGCAGGCCAGGCTGGGCGCCAGCGGCAGGCGCGGCAACAGCACGGCCTGCAAGGCGTGGTACAGGTCGGGCTTGCCGGCCCAGACCTTGGCACCGGGGCGGTTGTGCTCGTCCAGTTCGTGGTGCCAGCTGCCATGCTCGCGGTCCAGCAGGTGCTCGGCGGCAAATTCCCAGAAGTCCCGGTACCACTGCTCGTAACCGTGCTCGCCGGTGCGGCGCAGCAGCGCGGCCGAGGCGGCGATGGCCTCGCAGGTGACCCAGTGCATGCGCTGGCGCACTACGGGCTGGTCCTGCCAGTCCAGGGTGTAGACCAGCCCCGGCGCGCCGTCGACGCTCCAGGCGGTGCGGCAGGCCTGCTCGAACAGCCCGCGGGCATCGGCCAGCAGCCAGGTCGGTGCCGGGCGCACGGCGTCCAGCAGCGCGGCTTCCAGGTGCAGCAGCAGGCGTGCCCACTCGAAGGCGTGGCCCGGGGTGCTGCCATAGGGGCGGAAGGGGTCATCGGGGCGGGCGTGGTTGTATTCCAAGTCGGCGACCCAGCCGGGGTGGAAATGCTCGATCACCCGGTAGTGGTTGTGCGCCGCATGCTGGTGGATCACCCGCTCGGCGATGCGCAGGGCGCGCTCCAGCCAGCGTGGGTCGTGGGTGGCGTCGGCCAGGGCCAGAAACGCCTCGACGCTGTGCATGTTGCTGTTGGCGCCGCGGTAGGCCTCCTCGCGGCTCCAGATGCGGTCGAAGGACTCGCGCATGGCGCCCTCCTCCTCGTTCCAGAAGCGCGTGTGGATCACCTCGACCGCTTCGTCCAGCAACGCCTGGGCGCCCGGCCGGCCCGCCGCCACCGCGCTGCTGGCGGCCAGCGCCACGAACGCGTGCAGGTAGGCGGCCTTGCCCATATCGCCGTCGGCGGCGTGGGCCACGGCGTACCAGCCGCCCTGGTCGGCGTCGCGCAGGCAACCGTTCAACGCGGCCAGGCCATGGTCCACCAACGGCGCGCAGCCGGGCAGGCCTTGCAGGGCGCCCAGGGCGAAGCTGTGGGTCATGCGCGCGGTGATCAGCGTCTGCGCCGGCGCATCGGGCAGCCAGCCGCGTTCATCCAGGTGGCCGAAGCCTTCGGGCAGCCGCGAAGCGCGGGCAAAATCCAGCAAACGCAGGCCTTCGGCGGCCAGCCAGTGGTGATGGGCGGGGGTGTTGAGCCAGCTGTTGAAGTCCAGGTGCAGCCTGTCCATGGGAGTGCCTTGGTTTTTTTATTGTGGGTGGAGGGAGTTTAAACAATGGGCGGCTGGGAGGCAGGGAATGAAATGTCACTGAAGGGTGACGAAGGGGATTCGAGTGGGATTTAGAGGTGCAAGTCGTTAGTTTTTTGGCGTTCTTGCGATCGAGCGCCGCCCGCGCGGCGCTTCGCGGCCGCGGGCCGCTCCTACGGTTTGTTTCGGGCCAGTTGTACCAGTGATATCTCCCGGGTCCGCCCTGTTGGTTCACTGTAGATCCGCAGTGGTGCCATCAAGGCAGGCCCAGGCAATCCTCCAGGCAAAATTGGCCCGAAACAACCTGTAGGAGCGGCCCGTGGCCGCGAAGCGCCGCGCGGGCGGCGCTCGATCTCACGGGCGCTACACGGCTACAGGTTAGGTGCGGGGCAGGTAGAGGGTTACGCGCAACCCGCGCTCGGGCAGGTTCTGCAGGCTGACTTCACCGCCGTGGCTGTGCGCAATATTGCGCGCAATCCCCAGCCCCAGCCCATAGCCATGCTGGTTGCCCGACAGGCGAAAATGCGGTTCGAACACTTTCTCCAACCGCTGCGCCGGCACCCCCGGCCCTTCGTCGTCCACGTGCAGGATGAACGCCTTGGCGTTGTCCTGGATCGACAAATGCGCCCGTTCGCCATACTTCAAGGCGTTGTCGATCAGGTTGCCCATGCAGCGCTTCAGCGCCAGCGGCTTGCCCGGGTAGGCCTTCCACGCGCCGCCGTGCAGGGTCACGCGGCCGTTGCCTTCGGGGGCGACGAAGGGCTCGATCAGGCAATCGAGCACGTGGTTGAGGTCCACCGGTTCGATGTTCTCGTGGATGTCGGTGTCTTTCACGCACTGCAGGGCGCCTTTTACCAGCAGCTCCAGTTCGTCCAGGTCGCGGGTGAACTTGGCGGCCAGGGGGTCGTCTTCCAGCAGTTCCACGCGCAGGCGCAGGCGCGTGATGGGCGTGCGCAGGTCGTGGGAAATGGCGCTGAACAGCTGGCTGCGTTCGGTGAGGTAGCGGCTGATGCGCCCGCGCATGGCGGTGAAGGCGCGGCTCACTTCGATGACTTCGCTGCCGCCGCCCTCTACTTCCGGTTCCTCGGGCTCCGCGCCCAGGGACAGCTCTCGCGCAGCGCGGGCCAGGCGCTTGAGCGGGCGGCTCTGCCAGTGCACCAGCAGGCCGATGAACAGCAGCAGGAACGAGCTGGTGAGCAGTATGAACCACCATTGCTGGGCCGGCAGGCCTTCTTCCTCAAGGCTGGTGTAGGGCTCGGGCAGCAGCGAGGCGATGTACAGCCACTCGCCCTCGCCCAGGCGGATCTGCGTGACCAGCACCGGCGGGTTCACCGGTTCCAGGGTCAGCGAGTAGTGCGCCCACGAGCGCGGCAGCTCGTCCAGGGCCAGGCCGCTGTTGAAGATGCGCAGGTCCTGGGGGCTGACGAACTGCACGGAAATGTCCATCTGCGAGCCCAGGCTTTCGTGCAGCACCTCGTCGACGGCATCGATGACCGCAGTCTTGCGCTGGGTAGCCGGCAGCACGCGCATGTCCAGCGGGCGGTCGTTGAGCGACACCACGAAGCGCGTGCCGCCCATGCTGCGCAGCTGGTCCAGCACCATCGGCCGGTAGGCCAGCGGCAGCGAGCGGAAGTAGCTGACGCTGGCCGACATCGAATGGGCCAGGCTGCGGGCGCTGGTGACCAGGCCTTCAAGCTGGGTGGCGCGCAGCTGCGAGACCCAGATCAGGCTCGACAGCGCCTGCGCCAGCAGCACCACCAGCAGGGTCAGCAGCAGCATGCGCCCCAGCAGCGAGCGCGGCACCAGGCGCTTAAGCCGTGACAACGTTGGCCGCCAGCAGGTAGCCACTGCCGCGCACGGTGCGAATCAGCCGGGGCGGTTTGTCGGTGTCGCGCAGGCGCTGGCGCAGGCGGCTCACGGCCATGTCGACGATACGGTCGAGGGGCATCAGGTCGCGGCCACGGGTGGCGTTGCCGATGGTGTCGCGGTCGAGGATTTGCTGGGGGTTGTCGAGGAACAGCTTGAGCAGGGCGAAATCGGCGCCCGAGAGGAACACCTCCTCGCCGTCGGTGTGGAACAGCCGGTGGCTGATCATGTCCAGGCGCCAGTCGTCGAACGCCACCACCTCGCCGCCGCGCTCCTGGCCGAACTGTGCGCGACGCAGCAGGGCCTTGATGCGCGCCTGCAGTTCACGCGGGCTGAAGGGCTTGCCCAGGTAGTCGTCGGCGCCCAGTTCCAGGCCGATGACGCGGTCGGCCTCGTCGGAGCTGGCGGTGAGCATGATGATCGGCATCTGCGCCTGGCGGGGGTGCTGGCGCACCCAACGGCACAGGCTGAAGCCGTCTTCGTCGGGCAGCATCACGTCAAGAATGGCAAGGTCCGCCGGAGCCTCGTTCAAGGCCTGGCGAAATTGCTGGCCGTCACCCGTGGTGCGCACGGTGAAGCCGGCACGGGTGAGGTAGGTGTCCAACAGTTCGCGGATTTCCTGGTCGTCGTCGACCAGGAGGATCGTTTTGCCGGCAGTGGTCACGTGCTGCGTCCTTGTGTCCAGCGTCGGGTCGAGACGCCCGATCAATAAACGCAGATTAAACGCCTACCCCCGTGCTTGCTGCAAGGCCACACCCGCACCAATCAGCCCCGAGAACTCGGCGGTCACAACCCAGACGGGAATGCCCTGGAAGTATTCGCTCATGCAACCCTTGTCGGCGAAGCTGTCGGCGAAGCCACTGGCCAGGAACAATTCGAGGAAACGCGGGATCACCCCGCCCACGATGTACACGCCGCCACGACCGCCGACGGTGAGCACATTGTTGCCCGCCACGCGGCCCAGGAAGCGGCAGAACTGCTCGATCACCGCCAGTGCCACCGGCTCGCCGGCCAGGGCCGCCGAGGTGATGGCCGCAGGCGTGGCCAGGCTGGCTTCGTGGCCATCCACGGCGCACACGGCCTGGTACAGGCGCAGCAGGCCGCCACCACTGAGGATGGTCTCGGCGCTGACATGGCCGATCTCATTCTGGATGTGCTGGCGCAATTGCGCCTCGCGCGCGTTGCCCACCGGCAGGTCGACGTGGCCGCCCTCGCCCGGCAGCGCCATGTAGCGCTCGCCCCCCAGGTTCAGCAGGGTGCCCACGCCCAGGCCGGTGCCAGGGCCGATGACCACGGCAGCGCGCTCGGGGTCCGGGCTGCCGGGGCAGACGGTCTTGAACTCGCCGTCTTCCAGGCGCGTCATGCCCAGGGCCATGGCGGTGAAGTCGTTGATCAGCAGCAGGTGTTCAACCGCCAGCGTCTCGCAGAAAGCCTTGCGGCTCAGGCGCCAGTGGCTGTTGGTGAAGCGGAATTCGTCACCGCTGACCGGCCCGGCCACGGCCAGGCACACGGCGCCGATGGCACCGCGCGCGTGGCCCAGGTCCTTGAGGTACACACCAATGGCCTGTTCGGGGCTGGTGTAGTCCGCGGTAGGGAAAACCCGCACCGAGTGCAGGTTGTTGTCTTCCCACAACGCAAAACGTGCGTTGGTACCGCCAATATCGCCAACAAGGGCGAGCTTCATTTGAGAATCTCCAGGCCGGACGTGAAGGCGCTGGCGCCCTGCTCCGCCGAGCTGAAGGCCAGCCGCATGAAACCGAACAACTCACGACCACAGCCCACGGCGTTGGCCAGTTGGCCCGCGGCGGGCGTGCGTTCGGCAAATTCGGCAGCGTCTACCAGCACCTCCAGGGTGCCCTTGACGCCATCGACGCGGATGATATCACCGTCGCGCACCTTGGCCAGCGCGCCGCCATCGAAGGCTTCCGGGCAGACATGGATGGCCGCCGGGATTTTGCCCGAGGCACCGGACATGCGTCCGTCGGTGACCAGCGCCACTTTGAAGCCGCGATCCTGCAGAACGCCGAGGAACGGGGTCATTTTGTGCAATTCCGGCATGCCGTTGGAACGCGGGCCCTGGAAGCGCATCACTGCGACAAAATCACGCTCCAGCTCGCCGGCCTTGAAAGCGTCGGCCAGGTCTTGCTGGTCTTCGAACACCCGCGCCGGGGCTTCGACAATCTGGTGCTCCGGGGCCACGGCGGAAACTTTCATCACGCCACGGCCCAGGTTGCCTTCCATCACCCGCAGGCCGCCTTCGGGGGAGAAGGCACGCGCCACCGGGCGCAGGATGTTTTCGTCCAGGCTGTTGGCCGGGCCTTCGCGCCATACCAGCTTGCCGTTGTCGAGGAACGGCTCCTGGGTGTAGCGGCTCAGGCCATGGCCGGCCACGGTGTTGACGTCTTCGTGCAGCAGGCCTGCGGCCAGCAGCTCACGCACCAGGAACGACATGCCGCCGGCAGCCTGGAAGTGGTTGATGTCGGCCTTGCCGTTCGGGTACACGTGGGACAGGGTCGGCACCACCTCGGAGAGGTCGGCCATGTCCTGCCAGGTCAGAATGATGCCTGCCGCCATGGCGATGGCCGGCATGTGCAGGGTGTGGTTGGTGGAGCCGCCGGTGGCGTGCAGGGCAACGATGGAGTTGACCAGCGACTTTTCGTCGACGATCTCGCCAATGGGCATGAAGCTGGCGCCGCTGGCCTTGGTCATGCGGGTGACCTGGTGCGCCGCTTCCACGGTCAGCGCGTCACGCAACGGCGTGTTCGGGTTGACGAAGGAGGCGCCCGGCAAGTGCAGGCCCATCACTTCCATCAGCAGCTGGTTGGTGTTGGCGGTGCCGTAGAAGGTGCAGGTGCCAGGGCTGTGGTAGGACTTCATCTCCGATTCCAGCAGCTCTTCACGGCTGGCCTTGCCCTCGGCATAGCGCTGCCGCACGTCGGCTTTTTCCTTGTTGGAGATACCCGACGGCATCGGCCCGCCCGGCACGAAGATCATCGGCAGGTGGCCGAAGCGCAGCGCGCCCATCATCAGGCCCGGTACGATCTTGTCGCAGATGCCCAGCATCAGCGCCGCATCGAACATGTTGTGCGACAGCGCCACGGCGGTGGACATGGCGATCACTTCGCGGCTGGCAATGCCCAGCTCCATGCCCGGTTCACCCTGGGTGACGCCGTCGCACATGGCCGGCACGCCACCGGCGAACTGGCCTACCGAACCGATCTCGCGCAGGGCCTGCTTGAGCTGCTCGGGGTAGGTTTCGTAGGGCTGGTGCGCCGAAAGCATGTCGTTATAGGACGACACGATGGCGACGTTGGCGGAGTTCATCATCCGCAGCGCGTTCTTGTCCTCGGTGCCGCACCCGGCCACGCCGTGGGCAAAGTTGGCACATTGCAGCTTGGCACGCATCGGGCCATCACTGGCAGCCCCGCGGATCAGGTGCAGGTAACGCTCGCGCGTCGCGCGGCTGCGGTCAATCAGCCGTTGGGTAACCTCTAGAACACGGGGATGCATGTGAAGAACTCCAGGCTATGGGGGCAACCGCTGCACTCCTTCCCATTATCCCATTCGCCGCCTAGGCTCGTTGCATAGGCTTGCTTTTGATCAACAGGAACAGCCGCGCCGGTCACTCGTTGTAGATAAGACAAAATATTGCCATCAAAAAGGCTTGTTTTCTATTTTTTTGCGAATAATCTTGTAATTCCAATAACAAAACAGATTCTGTGAACGTTTTGCGGCTCCCCCGCTTCACATCTATAGGGCGCCCCACACAATCTGAACGCAGGTACCGACATGACTCTTCGAATTGCCATCAACGGTTTTGGCCGCATCGGCCGCAACGTTCTCCGCGCACTGTATACCCAAGGCTACCGCCAGGACCTGCAAGTCGTCGCCATCAACGACCTGGGTGACAGCGCGATGAACGCCCACCTGCTGAAATTCGACAGCGTGCACGGCGCCTTCGATGCCACCGTGGAATCGGACCAGGAAAGCATCACCGTCAATGGTGACCGTATTGCCGTCAGCGCCATCCGCAACCCGGCCGACCTGCCGTGGAAAGCCGAACGCGTGGACGTGGTATTCGAATGCACCGGCCTGTTCACCGACCGCGCCAAGGCCGCGGCACACATCAGCGCCGGCGCCCGCAAGGTGATCATCTCGGCACCGGCCAAGGGCGTGGACGCCACCGTGGTGTACGGCGTGAACCATGACGTGCTGCGCGCCTCGCACCAGATCATCTCCAACGCCTCGTGCACCACCAACTGCCTGGCGCCCGTGGCCCAGGTGCTGCACCGCGAGCTGGGCATCGAACAGGGCCTGATGACCACCATCCACGCCTACACCAACGACCAGGTGCTGACCGACATGTACCACAGCGACCCGTTCCGGGCGCGTTCGGCCACCCAGTCCATGATCCCCAGCAAGACCGGCGCCGCCGAGGCCGTGGGCCTGGTGCTGCCGGAACTGGCCGGCAAGCTGACCGGCATGGCCGTGCGCGTGCCGGTGATCAACGTGTCGCTGGTGGACCTGACCCTGACCCTGTCCCGCGAGACTACCGCGGACGAGGTCAATGCGTTGATGAAAGAAGCAGCCCAGCATTCGAAAATCCTGGGCTACAACACCCTGCCGCTGGTGTCGTGCGACTTTAACCACAACCCGCTTTCATCGATTTTCGACGCCAATCACACCAAGGTGGCCGGCAAGATGCTGAAAGTGATGGCCTGGTATGACAATGAGTGGGGCTTCAGCAACCGCATGCTGGATAACTGCCTGGCGCTGTGGAACGCGCAGTAGGTTGCAACCCGTAGCCGCTGCCGCCAGGCAGCGGCTACGGAGTTTGTTACACGGAAATACTTGACCAAAGGCATAGATGATAAGCATTATCATTAACATCCTTCTGGTCCGGTACCGCTGTGAGTCAGTCACACTTTAATTCCGTCTTCCTTGCCCAGCGCCTTAGCCTGCTGCGCACGCTGCAACGCATGGTCGACAACCCCAGCACCGCAGAAGACCTGCTGCAGGAAACCTACCTGCGGGTGACGCGCGCCCTGAGCGAGCGCGCCATCGAGCACCTTGAACCCTTTGTCTTCCAGACCGCGCGCAACCTGGCGCTGGACCACCTGCGCGCGCGCCGAGTGCAGGAACGCACGATGCTCGAAGACGTGCCCAGCGACGTGGTGCACAACGTGGCGGCCACCCAGAGCTCGCCGGAGGAAGCCGCCCATGCCGAGCAACTGCTGATGCGCCTCAATACCAGCCTGAGCCAGTTGACGGCCCGCCAACAACGCATTTTCATCCTCAGCCGGCTGCATGGCTGCAGCTACCTGGAGATCGCCGGCGAACTGGACGTGTCCGCCAGCACGGTGCAGAAGGAACTGAAACTGATCATGGCCATCTGCGTCGGTGTGGCGCAACGAATGGACGTCTGACAGACGCGCTGTAGGACGCCTCTGAAGTGAAACGACGTTCACCGCACAGGCCCCGACTCTTTGGTAAGCTTTGCCCCTTACCGCCGCCATGTACTCGCCGCCCGAGGAACCCGCGTGACCGAACACCCCGCCGCCGACGACAGCGCCATGGACCAGGCACTGGACTGGCTGATTCGCCTGGAATGCGCCAGCGCCGACGAGCGCCTGGCCTTCGAGCAATGGCTGGCCGCCACGCCCGCCAACGCCCAGGCGTTCGCCCGTGCCAGCGCCGTGTGGAATGGCACGGCGGTGAATCAGGCCGCCCAGCAGTTGCAGACGGTCGCCGCGCGCTCGTGGCGCACCCGGCTGCGCCCGTTCTTCAAGCCCATGGCTGCGGCGGCGGTCATCCTGGTGGGGGTGTTCAGCTTCACCAACGTGCCGTTGCGCCTGGAGGCCGACCACCTCACCGTGGTGGGCGAGCGCCAGCGCCTGCAACTGGACGATGGCTCCAGGGTGCTGCTCAACACCAATACGGCGTTCTCCTCGGACATCGACCAGAACCGCCGCCAGGCGCGCCTGTACCAGGGCGAGGCGTTCTTCCAGGTCGCCGGCAACCGCCAGCAGCCGCTGGAACTGCAGGCAGGCCCGGTACGCGCGAGCATGCGCGACACCGACTTTGCCGTGCGCCTGCTGGACGGCGTGGCCCAGGTGCAGGTGCAGCGCGGCAACATCGACCTGCTGAGCGAGGATGATGCCCACGTGCGCCTGAGCGCTGGCGACAGCATCCGCGTGGGGCCCAAGGGCTTTGGCCAGCGCCAGCACCTGGACGCGCAAAAAGACCTTGCCTGGGTGCAGGGCCGCCTGGTGTTCGAGAACTGCCCGTTGAGCCAGGTGCTGGACGAGCTGCGCCGGTATTACCCGGGGTGGATCGTCAACACCAACGAGCGCCTGGCCAAGGTCGAGGTCACCGGCAACTACCGCCTGGAGAACCCGCTGGACGTGGTGCGCTCGCTGGCGCACATCACCTCGGCGTCGGTGAGCGAGTACCCGGCGTTGGTGATCCTGAACTGACCACCCTTGTGGGAGCTGGCTTGCCAGCGAGTTGTTGAGGCCCAAAAGCTCGCTGGCAAGCCAGCTCCCACGCGCGATCCAATTTATTTTTACGCGATCACGCACCCTGCTTCGTCTCGTTATAGCCAATGCAACTGATTCGCATTTTAAGTCAGTTCATAACTATAACGCCGCGCGACAGGGAGCGCCCTTCGATGTCCTCAGGTTTCAATCGTTTCAGCACCGCCAAACCCGGCCCACGCACGCTGTCCGTGCTGACCATGGCCATTCTGCTCGCCGCCACCCAGGTGGCCCCGGCAGTGGCCGCGGAACCGGCCGGCGGCAGCCAGGCCATGGGCAACTACAGCTTCGCCATCGGCCAGCAGTCGCTGGTGTCGGCCATCAACGCCTTCACCCAGGTGACCGGCTGGCAGGTGGGGCTGTCGGCAGACCTGGCCAAGGACGTGCAATCGCCAGGCGTGCGCGGCTCGCTCAAGCCTGAACAGGCGCTGGAGCGCCTGCTGGTGGGCACCAACCTGAGCGTGCACAAGCTGGGCCCCAACAATGTGGTGCTGGAGGCCCGCAACAACGGCGCCATCGCCCTGCAGCAGGTTACCGTCAGCGCCACCCGCAACGCCCGGGACGTCAACAGCGTGCCTGCCACCGTGACCGTGCAGGACCGCCAGACCCTGGACCGCAACAACGTCAACACCATCAAGGAACTGGTGCGCTACGAGCCAGGCGTGTCGGTGGGCGGCGCCGGCCAGCGCGCAGGCATCAGCGGCTACAACATCCGCGGCATCGACGGTGACCGCGTGCTCACCCAGGTCGACGGCGTGGAAGTGCCGGCCAGCTTCTTCAACGGCCCCTACGCGCAGACCAACCGCAACTACGTCGACCCGGAAATCGTCAAGCGCGTGGAGATCCTGCGCGGCCCGGCCTCGTCCCTGTACGGCAGCAGCGCCATCGGCGGCGCCGTCAGTTACTACACCCTGGACCCGGACGACATCATCAAGCCCGGCCAGGACTTCGGCGCCCGCCTGAAAACCGGCTACAGCTCGGCCGACCGCAGCTGGCTGAAGTCCGGCACCATCGCCGGCCGCGAAGGCGACTTCGATGCCCTGCTGCACCTGAGCCAGCGAGACGGCCACGAGACCCAGTCCTACGGCAGCCACGGCGGCACCGGCCTGAGCCGCACCGAGGCCAACCCCGAGGACGCCAAGACCACCAACGTGCTGGCCAAGCTGGGCTGGAACTACGGCGACGACGCACGCCTGGGCCTGACCTACGAAAAGTACAAGGATGACCGCGACACCAACCAGAAAAGCGCCGTGGGCGGCCCGTTCGTCAACGGCGCCGGCTTTGGCATGTACAAGGCGCGCAGCGGCAACACCACCACCTCGCGCGAGCGCTTCGGCATCGAGAACAGCTTTGGCCTGGACAGCTACCTGGCTGACCACGTGAAAATGAGCCTGAACTACCAGATCGCCAAGACCGACGAGAGCACCGAGGAAATCTACGCCCCGTCGCGCGTGGTGTACCGCACCCGCGACACCCAGTACAAGGAACGCACCTGGATCTTCGATGCGCAGCTGGACAAGTCCTTCGCCATCGCCGACACCGACCACCACCTGACCTACGGCACCACGCTCAAGCAGCAGAAGGTCACCGGCCTGCGGACCGGCCAGGGCATCTGCATGTCGGTAGCCACCTACTGCAGCGCCATCGGCGCGGTGAGCACCAACACCTCCGACACCCTGACGCCAGCCAGCGACTTCCCGGACCCGACCGTCAACACCTACAGCCTGTTTGCCCAGGACGAGATCAAGTGGGACCAGTGGACCTTCCTGCCAGGCCTGCGTTATGACTACACGCAGATGAAGCCGCACATCACCCAGGAGTTCCTCAACACTGCAGCCCAGAGCGGCGACGACGTCAGCGCCGAAGAGAAGACCTGGCACAAGGCTACCCCGCGCCTGGGCGTGACCTATGCCTTCAACGACAACTACACCTGGTACGGCCAGTACGCCGAAGGCTTCCGCACGCCAACCGCCAAGGCGCTGTACGGCCGCTTCACCAACACCTCCCAGGGCTACACCGTGGCGCCCAACCCGAACCTGAAGCCTGAAAGCAGCAAGAGCTTCGAGACCGGCCTGCGCGGCCAGTTCGAGCACGGCACCTTCGACCTGGCGGTGTTCTACAACAAGTACCACGACTTCATCGACGAGAACTCGCTGACCCCGGGCTACACCGAGACCACCTTCCAGAGCGTCAACATCAAGAAGGCCACCATCAAGGGTGCCGAGGCCAAGGGCCGCCTGAACCTGGACACCTTCGGCCTGGCCAGCGGCCTGTACACCCAGGGCTCGGTGTCTTACGCCTACGGCCGCAACGACGACACCGGCGAGCCGCTGAACAGCGTCAACCCGCTGACCGGCGTGTTCGGCCTGGGCTACGACCAGGACAACTACGGCGGCCTGCTGAGCTGGACCGTGGTCAAGAAGAAGGACCGCGTGGACAGCAGCAGCTTCCACACCCCGGACGGCACCAGCACCCAGTTCAAGACCCCTGGCTTCGGCATCCTGGACCTGACCGGCTACTACAAGGTCACCAAGGACGTCACCGTCAGCGCCGGCCTGTACAACCTGACCGACAAGAAATACTGGCTGTGGGATGACGTGCGCGGCTACGACAGCGTCGGCGAGGCCGCGGTTACCCAACCGGCCAACCTCGACCGCCTGACCCAGCCTGGCCGCAACTTCTCGGTCAACCTGGTGTGGGACATCTGATGTCAATCGCGGTACCGTTGCCCTGGGCAACGGTACCGCAGCACTTTTTTTACTGAGTTTGCCCGGCTGATTCGTCTAGTAAGGCAGCCATTCCCTTTTTTCAGGATCCTGCATATGAGTGCCATCGAAACCAACGCCGCCCCAGCGGCCGAGCAGCCGGCCCTGCGCTCGCTGCGCCTGCGCCAGGCCAGCGCCGTGCTGCACGACGAACTGGAACACGCCGTGGGTGCCCACGCGCCGTTCGAAAGCCGTGAAAGCTACGGCCGTTTCCTGCAGATGCAGTACCTGTTCCAGTCCGAGCTCAAGGGCCTGTACACCGACCCGGAGCTGAACCAACTGTTCCCCGACCTGGCCTCGCGCTGCCGCGCCGACGCCGCCCTGGCCGACCTTGCCGACCTGGGCCTGAGCGTGCCGGCCGCCGTGCCCGGCGCCCTGGAAAACCCCAACCGCGCCACTGCCCTCACCTGGATCCGCGTGTCGGAAGGCTCCAAGCTGGGCGCCGCCATTCTGATCAAGCGTGCCGAGGCCATGGGCTTGAGCGAAACCTTCGGTGCCCGCCACCTGGCCGAGCCCGAAGGCGGCCGCATGCGCGGCTGGAAAGCCTTCAACGCGATCTTCGACGCCCTGCCCTTCACCCCCAGTGAAGAAGCCGACGCCGATCGGGCCGCGGTTGACGCCTTTGCGCGCCTGCAAATACTCTTGCAGCACACGTATTCCGCTCACGCTTGAGTCGACACCGGCCGGTGGCATGCCACCGGCCGGCGAACACCTTTTACACGCTGATCCCATGACCCGCCCACTGCCCTCCAAAACCGCGCGCATCCTGTTTGGCCTGCTCGCCTATGTCAGCCTGGGCATTGGCCTGGTGGCCATCGTCATTCCCGGCCTGCCCACCACCGAATTCATCCTGCTGGCCGCCTGGGCCGCCACCCGCAGCTCGCCGCGCCTGAGCGCCTGGCTGGAAAACCATCGCCTGTTCGGGCCCATCCTCAGCAACTGGCGCAACGGCAAGATCGTCGCCCGCCGGGCCAAGGTCAGCGCCACCCTGAGCATGCTCGCCTGCTCGGTGATCATGCTGCTGACGCTCAAGCTCGCCTGGCCGGTGTTCGCCGCCATCGGCTGCATGCTGGTGGTGAACCTGTGGATTTGGTCGCGCCCCGAGCCTTCTGTCAAAAATATTTAAAGTTAGGCGCGTATACGCCGATCTCCCGGTATCGCTGAAGTGCTTCGGCGGGCGGGGTCGTGCTCGACCCCCGCTGTCCCGGCTGGTCAACTTGTGAGTGCGCGCCCATGTTCGACAACCTTTCGATACGCTTGAAAATAGTACTGCTGGCTGGCCTTTGCCTATTGGGCGTGGCGGGCTTGATCGTCGGGATAAACCTGTACCAGACCAACCAGAACGATGCGCTGGTCAGTGCTTCCAGCCGCAAGATGCTGACCGAAAGCGTCCAGAATTTATTACAGACCAAGGCCGCAGAAAAAGCCGCGCAAATGCAGAAGACCTTCGGCGACAACCTGCTGGTGGCCAATGCCGCCGCCGACCAGATCATGGGCCTGCGCGCCCTGGCCGTGAAGCGCGGGCTGCCGCCGGCGGCCCTGCGTGAAGAGCTCAACCAGGCGCTGAAAGCGGTGTTCGAGCGCAACCCGAAAGTGCTGGGCGTGTGGACCTCGTTCGAGCGCCAGGCACTGGACGGCCACGACACCGAGTTCGTCAACGATGACAAGCGCACCTCCAACGAAAGCGGGCGCTTCGCCCCTTACTGGAGCCGTGCCAACGGCACCGCGCTGAACACCGTCACCTCCGAAGGTGACATGAACAAGACCGAGCTGAACCTCACCGGCACCCCGTACAACATTTGGTACACCTGCGCCCGTGACAGCGGCAAGCCGTGCCTGCTGCAACCCTACACCGACACCGTGGGCAACAAGCTGATGCTGATGACCAGCATCGCCGTGCCGCTGCTGGACCAGGGCAAGGTAGTGGGTGTGGTAGGCGTGGACCTGGCGCTGGACTCGCTGCAGACCTCGGCGGAAAAAGCCCAGGGCGACCTGTTCAATGGCGCCGGGCGCATCATGATCGCCTCCACCGCCGGCGCCCTGGCAGCCAACAGCGGCGACGCCAGCCTGCTGGGCAAGAAAATCGACCAGGTGCTGGGCAGTGACGGCAGCGAGATCATGCGCCTGATCGCCAGCAACCAGGCCAAGGTGCTGAAACAGGGCGACACCATCCGCGCCGTGTACCCCGCAGCGCCGATCACCGACGGCACGCCGTGGGGCGTGATCATCGACCTGCCAGAGAAGGTATTGCTGGCCGACTCGGTGAAACTGCAGGGCGTGCTCGACGCTGCCCAGACCCGCGGCACCATCACTGCGATCCTGGTGGGCATCGCCGCCACCCTGGCCGGCCTGGTGCTGATCTGGCTGACCGCCAGCGGCGTGACCCGCCCGATCAACAGCGTGGCGGCCATGCTCAAGGACATCGCCAGCGGCGACGGTGACCTGACCCAGCGCTTGAAATACACCAAGAAGGATGAACTGGGCGAGCTGGTGAGCTGGTTCAACCGCTTCCTCGACAAGCTGCAACCCACCATCGCGCAGATCAAGCAAAGCGTCACCGACGCCCGCAGCACCGCCGACCAGTCTTCGGAAATCGCCCGCCGCACCAGTGACGGCATGCAGGTGCAGTTCCGCGAGATCGACCAGGTAGCCACCGCTTCCAACGAAATGAGCGCCACTGCCCACGATGTCGCCAACAGCGCGTCCAACGCCGCCAGCGCCGCTCGTGGCGCCGACCAGTCGGCCAAGGACGGCATGTCGATCATCGAGCGCAGCACCCGCGACATCAACCTGCTGGCCGAGGAAGTCAGCAAGGCGGTAAGCGAAGTCGAGACCCTGGCGGTGAACAGCGAGCAGATCGGCAGCGTGCTGGAAGTCATCCGCAGCATCGCCGAGCAGACCAACCTGCTGGCCTTGAACGCCGCCATCGAGGCTGCCCGCGCCGGTGAAAGTGGCCGTGGCTTCGCCGTGGTGGCCGACGAGGTGCGCAACCTGGCCAAGCGCACCCAGGACTCGGTGGAAGAGATTCGCCACGTGATCGAGCGCATTCAAAGCGGCACCCGTGGCGTGGTGCAGACCATGCACTCCAGCCACGCCAAGGCCCAGGAAAACGCCGGGCAGATTCACCAGGCCGTACAGGCGCTGGGCAAGATCAGCCAGGCGGTGACGGTGATCAGCGACATGAACCTGCAGATCGCCAGCGCCGCCGAGGAGCAGAGCGCGGTGGCCGAAGAAGTGAACCGCAATGTCTCGGCCATTCGCACGGTGACCGAAACCCTGACCGGCCAGGCCACCGAATCGGCCCAGGTGAGCAGCCAACTGAACGCGCTGGCCACCCAGCAGATGAAATTGATGGATCAATTTCGCGTTTGACGGTCAAACCCTGTGTATTGTTGCTGCAATGCACAGGGACTGTCGCCACACGGTCCTTTACCTTGGAGGGCCGTTCGTGATGTCTGAATTACTCGCCAGTTTTGCCCAGGCGCTGCACCTGCCACTGGAGCAATTGCCTGCCGTCAGCTTCCCCGGCATGGGCGCCCTGCCCTCCACCTTCGCCGTCAGCGACTTCGCCAGCGCCAGCATCGCCGCCGCAGGCCTGGCCGCAGCCGACCTCCTGCGCCTGCAAGGGCATGCCGTGGACAGCATCAGCGTCGACCGCCGCCTGGCCTCGTTCTGGTTCGCCAGCAGCCTGCGCCCCATGGGCTGGGCGCCAGCGCCTGCGTGGGACCCGATAGCCGGCGACTACGCCACCCGCGATGGCTGGATTCGCCTGCACACCAACGCCCCGCATCATCGCGCGGCAGCCTTGCAGGTGCTGGGGCCGTGCGCGGACCGCGACAGCGTGGCCGCGGCGGTCAGCCAGTGGCAGGCCGAGGCGCTGGAGCGCGCCATGGTCGAGGCCAACGGCTGCGCGGCGCAGATGCTGCAATTGGGGCAATGGGCCGACCACGCACAGGGCCAGGCCGTGGCCGGCGAGCCGCTGGTGCACGTTGAATCGGGCGCCGCGCAGGCTATCCAGCCGTGGCGCGGCAGCCGCGCGCAACCGCTGGCCGGGGTCAAGGTGCTGGACCTCACGCGCATTCTTGCGGGGCCGGTGGCCACGCGCTTTCTCGCCGCGATGGGCGCCGACGTGCTGCGCATCGACCCGCCGGGCTGGGAAGAGCCGTCGCTGGCACCCGAAGTCACCCTGGGCAAACGCTGCGCGCGCCTGGACCTGCGCGACAGCCTTGACCGCATCAGCTTCGAACGCCTGCTGGCGCAAACCGACATCTTCGTGCATGGCTACCGTGCCGATGCCCTGGAGCGCCTGGGCTTTACCCCTGAGCGCTTGCGCGAGTTGAACCCGGGCCTGATCGACATCAGCCTGAATGCCTACGGCTGGAGCGGCCCATGGCGCAACCGGCGCGGCTTCGACAGCCTAGTGCAGATGAGCACCGGCATCGCTGCCGCCGGCCAGCAATGGCGCCAGGCTGACAAGCCGGTGCCGCTGCCGGTGCAGGCGCTGGACATGGCCACCGGCTACCTCGCTGCAGCCGCCGCCATCAGTGGCCTGCGCGAACGCCTGGCCAGCGGCCGCGGCAATGCGGCGCGGTTGTCATTGGCGCGCACCGCCAAGGCGCTGATAGACCACGGCCAGGTCACCACCGACCTGCCCCTGGCGGCCGAAACCGGCGCCGACCTGGCCAGCCAGATCGAACACACCCCCTGGGGCCCGGCCCAGCGCCTGACGCCACCGCTGGCCATCGCCGGCGCGCCCATGCAATGGGCCTGCCCCGCCGGGCAGCTGGGCGCCAGCCCTGCGAGCTTCAGCTGAACTTCAGCGCAGTCTTTGTGGGAGCTGGCTTGCCAGCGAGCTTTACGGGGGCGAAAAAATCGCTGGCAAGCCAGCTCCCACAAAGGCCATTGCTCACAACGCCAACACCCCGCTATACAACCCATACGCCGCCAACCCGGCCCCCACCAGCACCGCCGCGAATATCAGCTTCTCCCACCCCGTGAACAACGGCTGCCCCTGCTCGCGCTTCGCCTTGGCGAACAGAATCACCCCCGGCGCGTACAGCAGCGCCGACAGCAGCAGGTACTTCAGCCCACCCGCGTACAGCAGCCAGACCGCATAAAGCAGCGCCACTGCCGCTATCAGCAGGTCACGCTGGCGCAGCGCCGCCCGCCCTTCGTACGTCTCGCCCCGCCCCGCCAGCAGCACGGCATAAGCCGCCGACCACAGGTACGGCACCAGAATCATCGATGACGCCAGGTAGATCAGGCTGGTGTAGGTACCCGCCGACACCAGGGTGATCAGCAGGAACAGCTGGATCATCACATTGGTCATCCACAGCGCGTTCACCGGCACGCCGTTGGCGTTTTCCCTTTTCAGGAAGCGCGGCATGGTGTCGTCACGCGCGGTGGCGTAGAGGATTTCCGCGCACAACAACGCCCAGGACAGCAGCGCGCCCAGCAGCGACACCGCCAGCCCCAGGCTGATCAGCAGCGCCCCCCAGCGCCCGACAATATGCTCCAGCACTGCCGCCAGCGACGGGTTCTGCAGGCCGGCCAGCTCACTTTGGGTCATGACCCCCAGGCTCAGCACATTCACCAGCACCAGCAGCGCCAGCACGCCCAGGAACCCCAGCACCGTGGCCTTGCCCACGTCTGCGCGGCGCTCGGCACGCCCCGAATACACGCTGGCGCCCTCGATGCCGATGAACACGAACACGGTCACCAGCATCATGTGCCGCACTTGCTGCATCACGCTGCCGAGGCTGGGGTTGCCGGCGCCCCAGATATCCTGGGTGAAGATATCGGCCTTGAACGCCACGGCGGCAATGACGATGAACATCACCAGCGGCACCACTTTGGCCACGGTGGTGACCTGGTTGATGAATGCCGCCTCCTTGATGCCCCGCATCACCAGGAAATGCACCGCCCACAGCAACAGCGACGCACAGCCAATGGCCAATGGCGTGTTGCCCTGGCCGAACGCTGGAAAGTAGTAGCCCAGCGTGCTGAACAGCAGCACGAAATACCCGACGTTGCCCAACCAGGCGCTGATCCAGTAACCCCAGGCCGACGAGAAGCCCATGTAGTCGCCAAAGCCAGCCTTGGCATAGGCGTACACCCCCGAGTCCAGCGCCGGCTTGCGGTTGGCGAGGTTCTGGAACACGAAGGCCAGCATCAGCATGCCCACGGCCGTGATGCCCCAGCCGATCAGCACCGCGCCCACCTCCGCACGCTCGGCCATGTTCTGCGGCAGCGAGAAGATGCCGCCGCCGATCATCGACCCCACCACTAACGCAATCAACGCGCCCAATCGCAACTTCTGTGCTGGTTCCGCCATGCCGCTCTCCCCTCTGGCTAGTTGGGCCGTCCTCGCGCAGTTAAATATATAACCTGGCGCTTCGCCGATCTTTTTAAGACTAAAAGAATATGACCTTAATCGCCACGGGAACTATAGAAAGATAGGCAGCTAATTAAAACCTCGTACGTTTTTTTACAGAGCACACGAATGGGAAAATTTCGCACTAAAAAGTTGCGAATTCGAAAAACGGGACTAATTTGAAATCTCTCGGCAGCGCCTCTGCACGGCGCACCTTCGCATGGAAGCCCCGCAGCACAAGGCTTCAGTGCGACCGAGATTCATCTTTCCGCAATAAAAACGAACTTCCATAGCAACATGGAATATAGCCATTAGATGACCTGGATCATGCTCGAAGGTTAGGACCGGACTTACCCTATCGCCTCTTCTCCTGGACTGGAGTCAAGCAATGTCAGCAGCTAACGACAAACTAAGGCTAGGCGCGTTGGTAGCGCTGGTCGTGGGTTCGATGATTGGTGGCGGGATATTCTCACTGCCGCAAAACATGGCCGCTAGTGCCGACGTGGGGGCTGTATTGATTGGCTGGGCGATCACCGCCGTGGGCATGTTGACCCTGGCTTTCGTGTTCCAGACCCTGGCCAATCGCAAGCCTGACCTGGACGGCGGCGTGTATGCCTACGCCAAGGCCGGCTTCGGCGACTACATGGGCTTTTCGTCGGCATGGGGCTACTGGATCAGCGCCTGGCTGGGCAACGTCGGCTACTTCGTGCTGCTGTTCAGCACCCTGGGCTATTTCTTTCCGGTGTTCGGCGAGGGCAACACCCCGGTCGCCATCATCTGCGCCTCCATCCTGCTGTGGGCCGTGCATTTCCTGGTGCTGCGCGGCATCAAGGAAGCCGCATTCATCAACCTGGTGACCACCGTCGCCAAGGTGGTGCCCCTGCTGCTGTTCGTGCTGATTGCGCTGTTCGCCTTCAAGCTGGACATCTTCACCGCAGACATCTGGGGGCGCATGAACCCCGACCTAGGCAGCGTGATGAACCAGGTGCGCAACATGATGCTGGTGACCGTCTGGGTGTTCATCGGCATCGAGGGCGCGAGCATTTTCTCGGCCCGCGCCGAAAAACGCTCGGACGTGGGCAAGGCCACGGTCATCGGCTTCATCACCGTGCTGCTGTTCCTGGTGCTGGTGAACGTGCTGAGCCTGGGCATCATGACCCAGCCTGAACTCGCCAAGCTGCAGAACCCGTCCATGGCCGCAGTGCTGGAGCATGTGGTGGGGCATTGGGGCGCGGTGCTGATCAGCGTCGGCCTGATCATTTCGCTGCTGGGCGCGCTGTTGTCCTGGGTGCTGCTGTGCGCCGAGATCATGTTCGCCGCCGCCAAGGACCACACCATGCCGGCCTTCCTGCGCAAGGAAAACGCCAACCAGGTGCCGGTCAACGCGCTGTGGCTGACCAACGCCATGGTGCAGATATTCCTGGTGATCACCCTGTTCTCGGCCAGTACCTACCTGTCGCTGATCTACCTCGCCACCTCGATGATCCTGGTGCCCTACCTGTGGTCGGCGGCCTACGCCCTGCTGCTGGCAGTGCGCGGCGAAACCTACCAACAGGCCCTGGCGGAGCGCAGGAAAGACCTGTTCATCGGTGCCATCGCACTGATCTACGCCATCTGGCTGCTGTACGCCGGCGGGGTCAAATACCTGCTGCTGTCGGCGCTGCTGTATGCCCCCGGCGCGATTCTGTTCGCCAAGGCCAAGCGCGAGCTCGGCCAACCCGTTTTTACCAACGTGGAGAAATTGATATTCGCCCTGGTGATCGTCGGTGCCCTGTTCGCGGCCTATGGGCTGTATGACGGGTTTTTAACGCTTTAACCCTTGTTTGTGAATCTGGAGGAACACCGCAATGTCCACGGAAAAAATCAAATACGGCGTGCATTCCGAAGCAGGCAAGCTGCGCAAGGTAATGGTCTGCTCCCCAGGCCTTGCCCACCAGCGCCTCACCCCCAACAACTGCGATGAACTGCTGTTTGACGACGTGCTCTGGGTGAACCAGGCCAAGCGCGACCACTTCGATTTCGTGACCAAGATGCGCGAGCGTGGCATCGACGTGCTGGAAATGCATAACCTGCTGACCGATATTGTCGGGCAACCCGAAGCCCTGGACTGGATACTGTCGCGCAAGGTGGTACCCAACCAGGTCGGCGTCGGCCTGGTGGATGAGGTGCGCAGTTGGCTGCGCAGCCTGGAGCCGCGCAAGATCGCCGAATTCCTGATTGGCGGTGTGTCGGCCGACGACCTGCCCGACAGCTTCGGTGGCAAGACCATCCAGATGTTCCGCGATTTCCTCGGCCATTCCAGCTTCATCCTGCCGCCCCTGCCCAACACCCAGTTCACCCGTGACACCACCTGCTGGATCTACGGCGGCGTGACGCTGAACCCCATGTACTGGCCGGCGCGCCGCCAGGAAACCCTGTTGACCAGTGCCATCTACAAGTTCCACCCCGAGTTCACCGATGCCGACTTCCAGGTGTGGTACGGCAACCCCGACGAGGACCACGGCAGCGCCACCCTGGAGGGCGGCGACGTGATGCCCATCGGCAACGGCGTGGTGTTGATCGGCATGGGCGAGCGTACGTCGCGCCAGGCCATCGGCCAGCTGGCGCAGAACCTGTTCAAGCACAAGGCCGTGGAGCGGGTGATCGTCGCCGGCCTGCCCAAGTCCCGCGCCGCCATGCACCTGGACACCGTGTTCAGCTTCTGCGACCGCGACCTTGTGACCATCTTCCCGGAAGTGGTGAAACAGATCGTCGCCTTCACCCTGCGCCCCGACGACAGCAAGCCGGGCGGCATCGATATTCACCGCGAGGAAAAATCCTTCCTCGACGCCGTGGCCGAGGCGCTCAAGCTCAAGGCCCTGCGCGTGGTGGAAACCGGCGGCAACAGTTTCGCCGCCGAGCGCGAACAATGGGACGACGGCAACAACGTGGTGGCCGTGGAGCCTGGCGTGGTCATCGGCTACGACCGCAACACCTACACCAACACGCTGCTGCGCAAGGCCGGCATCGAGGTCATCACCATCAGCGCCGGCGAGCTGGGCCGCGGCCGTGGCGGCGGCCACTGCATGACCTGCCCGATTATCCGCGACCCAATCGACTACTGATCGACCCTGTGCCAAAGGAGATCCATCATGGCTTTCAACATTCGCAACCGCAGCCTGCTCAGCCTGGAACACCACACCACCCGCGAGCTGCGTTACCTGCTGGACCTGTCCCGTGACCTCAAGCGCGCCAAGTACACCGGTACCGAACAGCAGCACCTCAAGGGCAAGAACATTGCGCTGATCTTCGAGAAAACCTCGACCCGCACCCGCTGCGCCTTCGAGGTGGCCGCCTACGACCAGGGCGCCAATGTCACCTACATCGACCCCAATTCGTCGCAAATCGGCCACAAGGAGAGCATGAAAGACACCGCCCGCGTGCTGGGGCGCATGTACAACGCCATCGAGTACCGCGGCTTCAAGCAGGAGATTGTCGAGGAACTGGCGAAGTACGCCGGCGTGCCGGTGTTCAACGGCCTGACCGACGAATACCACCCCACGCAGATGATCGCCGACGTGCTGACCATGCGCGAGCACAGCGACAAGCCGCTGCATGACATCAGCTACGCCTACCTGGGCGATGCGCGCAACAACATGGGCAACTCGCTGCTGCTGATCGGGGCGAAGCTGGGCATGGACGTACGCATCGCCGCGCCCAAGGCGCTGTGGCCCCATGACGACCTGGTGGCGCGCTGCAAGCAGTACGCCGAGGAGAGCGGCGCACGCATCACCCTCACCGAAGACCCGAAAGCGGCAGTGAAAGGCGTGGACTTCGTGCACACCGACGTCTGGGTGTCCATGGGTGAACCGGTGGATGCCTGGGGCGAGCGCATCAAGCAGCTGCTGCCCTACCAGGTGAACGCCGAGCTGATGAAAGCCACCGGCAACCCGCGGGCCAAATTCATGCACTGCCTGCCGGCGTTCCACAACTCCGAGACCAAGGTGGGCAAGCAGATTGCCGAGCAGTACCCGCACCTGGCCAACGGCATCGAGGTAACCGACGACGTGTTCGAGTCGCCGGCGTGCATCGCCTTCGAGCAGGCGGAAAACCGCATGCACACCATCAAGGCGATCCTGGTGGCCACTCTGGCGGACCTGTAGACACCCGCGTAGCAGCTGCCGCCAGGCTGCGTCCGAACGCACGACCGAGGTGCCTGCGGACGCAGCCTTCGGCAGCTGCTACGAGGGATCATTTGCTGACGAGAGGAATTTTCCATGCGTATCGTCGTTGCACTGGGCGGTAACGCCCTTCTGCGCCGTGGTGAACCCATGACCGCCGACAACCAGCGCGCCAATATCCGCATTGCCACCGAACAGATCGCCAAAATAGCCCCCGGCAACGAACTGGTGGTGGCCCACGGCAATGGCCCGCAGGTAGGCCTGCTGTCGCTGCAGGCGGCCGCCTACACCTCTGTCACGCCCTACCCGCTGGACGTGCTGGGCGCCGAGACCGAAGGCATGATCGGCTACATGATCGAACAGGAACTGGGCAACCTGCTGGGCTTCGAAGTGCCATTCGCCACGCTGCTTACCCAGGTGGAAGTGGACCGCGACGACCCGGCCTTCCAGAACCCCACCAAGCCCATTGGCCCGGTGTATTCCAGGGAAGAGGCCGAGCGCCTGGCCGCCGAAAAAGGCTGGAGTATCGCCGCCGATGGCGACAAGTTCCGCCGCGTGGTGGCCAGCCCCAAACCCAAGCGCATCTTCGAGATCCGCCCGATAAAATGGTTGCTGGAGAAGGGCAGCATCGTCATCTGCGCCGGTGGCGGCGGCATCCCCACCCTGTATGGCGAAGGCCGCAAGCTGCAAGGCGTGGAAGCAGTGATCGACAAGGACCTGTGCTCGGCGCTGCTGGCCGAACAGCTGGACGCCGACCTGCTGGTGATCGCCACCGACGTGCAAGCTGCGTTCATCGACTGGGGCAAGCCCACCCAGAAAGGCATCGCCCAGGCCCACCCCGACGCCATCGAACAACTCGGCTTTGCCGCCGGTTCCATGGGGCCCAAGGTGCAGGCGGCCTGCGAGTTCGCGCGCAACACCGGCAAGGTGGCAGTGATCGGCTCACTGGCCGACATCGACGCCATTGTCCAGGGCAGCGCCGGCACACGCATCAGCACCGCCACCCCGGGCATCAGCTACCAGTAGTCGAACCTGAGGATGGGCCGCAGGGTCTATCCTCTACTTTTTCCGTGAAGGAGCCCCGCCATGGCCCAGTTCGAACCCGGTCACCTGCACATCCAGCGCACCGCGCTGCAGCCCAGCGACTTCAGCTACGACATCAACCTCCATTACCAGGTGCTGCACGAGGCCAGCCGCGGCAAATACGTACAGTTCGACGTTGAAGGCCACATCAACGACAAGACCTTCAAGGACCAGTTCGAACTGGGCAAGGACGACTGGTACAACTTCGCCAGCGCCGCCGACCACATCGCCCGCAAGAACGGCCTGCCCACCTCCAGCGTGCTGTCGCTGTCGATGCACAGCCATTACGACGCGGTGTTCGAAGATATTCGCAGCAAGATTGGCGCGCAGTCGGGGGATGCAGTGTCGCCCGAGCATCTTGACCCCCACGCGTGAGTGGGAAGCGCTTGGCAGGAATGTCGGACCTTGCCTTCATCCGGATATGAATTATCTAATTTAATTCATTCGCATCGGGAGTATGATTATTTCACCAGTCATATTCGGAGAAGGCCATGGACTCCTCGGCCCCCTTGAAACACCCCGCCAGCGACAACGCTGAAATGGGTCGAGTGGCGCTTACGTTCTTCTTCAACCTGATGGAGCACTGGCAATGCACGGCCGACCAGCAGCGCGTGCTGCTGGGTAGCATCGGCAACACCACCTACTTCAACTGGAAAAAACGCCCAACCGTGCGGCTGCCGCATGACACCCTGGAGCGTATTTCCTACCTGATGGGCATTCACAAAGCCCTGCGCATTCTGTTCAGCAACCAGCCGGAACGCAGCCATGAATGGCCCCGGCTGGCGAATTCGGCAGCGCCGTTCAACGGTCGCTCCGCATTGGACTATATGCTCGGTGGCCGCGTGGTGGACCTGGCTGATGTACGGCGCTACCTCGACGCAGTGCGCGGCTGATGACGACACCTGTCTGGCCCGACTGGAATCAAGCCTTCCGTATCGTCAACAGCGCCTTTCCGCCCATCAGTGTCTTCGAAGACACCCTTGACCCTGCAGACCTGGAAACAGCGTTCCTCATCGAGGGCCTGACCAACGATCGCTTGTGTGATGAAGCGGGCCAGATCCAGCGTGTCTCCCCGCAAGACCGAATCTGCGGGCCAGGGTCCACGCCTGTCATGGCTGCCTTCACCCACATCGGCCGGGCGAGCCGCTACACCGATGGAAGTTTCGGCGTTTACTACTGTGCCAATGCGATTGAAGCGGCAATCGCCGAGACTCGTCATCACCAGGAAGCGTTCTGGCGCGCCACCGCGCAAGAAAGCATCGAAGTGACCATGCGGACTTACATCAACAAGGTCACCAAACCTCTGGTCGATGTGAGAGACCGCAAGGACTTTCATGCCCCGGATGCGTCAAGCTACCCCACGACCCAGGCTTTCGTCCGCAAGCAAAGGGATGAACAGGCATGGGGCGTGCTTTATCGCAGCGTGCGTTCCCCGCAACATGAATGCGTGGCGGCCTTGCGCCCACCGGCCCTATCCCTTGCCACGCAAGGCCCTCATTTCCGGTATTGCTGGGAAGGCAGATCGCAAACCTTCAGCCACGTACTCGAAGTTCGAGAATTCCCCAACCTGTAGCAGCGGCCACAGGCCGCGTCCCAGGCGCCCCATCGAATACGCCAGGACGCAGCCTTCGGCAGCTGCTACGGGGGTGCGCGATGCGGTCGAGAAAAGGCATACTCGCCCTCCCTGCTGTCCAGACCCCTTGCCCGCCCATGCGCATTCACGTCAGTTTCATCGATCGAGTTGGTATCACCCAGGAAGTGCTGGCCCTTTTGGGGGCGCGCAATCTCAACCTCGATGCCGTGGAGATGGTGCCGCCCAACGTCTACATCGATGCGCCGACGCTGAGCCCCAAGGTGCTCGACGAATTGCGCGAGGCGCTGCTGAGCGTGCGCGGCGTGCAGAATGTCAGCGTGGTGGATATTCTTCCCGGCCAGCGCCGGCACCTGCAGCTGGACGCGCTGCTGGCGGCCATGACCGACCCGGTGCTGGCCCTGGACAGTGCCGGCAACGTGCTGCTGGCCAACCCGGCGCTGATCAGCCTGTATGGCCGCGAGCCTGCCGGCGAGTCGGTGACCGAGCTGTTCCGCGACCCCAACCTGCTCGACACGCTGCTGGACCAGGGCTTCCGCCTGCCGCTGCGCGAAGTCAGCGTCAACGGCGAGACCCTACTGCTGGACGCCACGCCGATTACCGACGCCGGCGCCCTGCTGACCCTTTACCCGCCCAACCGCATCGGCGAGCGGTTGGCGGCGCTGCACCACGACCACGCCGAAGGTTTTGACTCGTTGCTGGGCGATTCGCCGCCCATCCGCACCCTCAAGGCGCGCGCCCAGCGCGTGGCGGCGCTGGACGCGCCGTTGCTGATACAGGGCGAGACCGGCACCGGCAAGGAATTGGTGGCCCGCGCCTGCCACGCCATCAGCGCGCGCCATAGCGCTCCCTTCCTGGCACTGAACTGCGCGGCATTACCGGAGAACCTCGCCGAAAGCGAACTGTTCGGCTACGCCCCGGGCGCCTTCACCGGCGCCCAGCGTGGCGGCAAGCCGGGTTTGATGGAACTGGCGCACCAGGGCACCGTATTTCTCGACGAAATTGGCGAGATGTCGCCATACCTGCAGGCCAAGCTGCTGCGTTTTCTCAACGACGGCAGCTTCCGCCGCGTGGGGGGCGACAAGGAAGTGAAGGTCAATGTGCGCATCCTCAGCGCCACCCACCGCGACCTGGAGAAGATGGTCAGCGAGGGCGCGTTTCGCGAAGACCTGTTCTACCGCCTCAACGTGCTCAACCTCGACGTGCCGCCCCTGCGCGAACGCGGCCAGGACATCCTGCTGTTGGCGCGCTCGTTCATGCAGCAGGCCTGCACACAGATCCAGCGCCCCATCTGCCGCCTGGCGCCGGCCACCTACCCGGCGCTGCTGGGCAACCGCTGGCCGGGCAACGTGCGCCAGTTGCAGAACGTGATCTTCCGCGCGGCGGCCATCTGCGAAGGCTCGCTGGTGGACATCGGCGACCTGGACATCGCCGGTACCGCAGTGGCGCGGCACACCAGCGACGGCGAAGTGGCCAGCCTGGAGCAGGCCGTGGGCGACTTCGAAAAGGCCCTGCTGGAGAAGCTGTACGCCAATTTCCCCTCAACCCGCCAGTTGGCCACGCGGTTGCAGACCTCGCACACAGCCATTGCCCATCGCCTGCGCAAGTACGGAATCGGCGGCAAATAAACTCCGGAATGATATCGCTACACCGTAGCGATATCATTCCACCTGGTTTCCGAGGCCCATTCCCAAGGGCCTGATCCTCCTACGCTTTTTTTCTCGGAAAGCCCCGTAGCGATTTCGCTACAGACGCAACCTGCCGATTGCCACCAGAATTCGCTAAAACCCTGATTTCAAAGGCCAAAACCAAGGTTGGCAACGAACTTGCTATGTAACCGGCAGACCCCGTCCGGTGCCCTGCCCCGGACACATCCATTGCGTAGGCCAGCCGTCATCTGGCCCCGAGGAGTTTCCATGAGCGAATTGCGTTTTACTGTCGAACACGAATGGCTGCGCGTTGAAGCGGACGGCAGCGTTACGGTCGGCATTACCCCCTTTGCCCAGAACGCCTTGGGTGACGTGGTATTCGTGCAATTGCCGGAACTGACCACCTACGCCAAGGATGCCGAAGTCTCGGTGCTGGAATCGGTGAAGGCCGCCAGCAGCATCAACATGCCGCTGGACGGCGAAGTCGTCGAAGTGAACAACGAACTCGACGCCAGCCCCGAGCTGGTCAACGAAGACGCACTGGGCGCCGGCTGGTTCTTCCGCTTCATCCCGGCTGACGCCGGCCAGGTCGCCGAGCTGCTGGACCAGCAGGCCTACGACAACCTGATCGCCGCCCAGGCCTGAGGACTCGACGATGACCACAGCGCTGAACACCACCAACGAATTCATCGCCCGTCACATCGGCCCACGCGCCGCCGACGAGCAGGCCATGCTGGCCACCCTGGGCTACGACAACCTCGACGCGTTGACCGCCAGTGTCATCCCCGACAGCATCAAGGGCACCGCCGTGCTCGACCTGCCGGCCGGCCAGGGTGAAGCCGAGGCACTGGCCGCCATCAAGGCCATCGCCGCGCAGAACCAGCTGTTCAAGACCTACATTGGCCAGGGCTACTACAACTGCCACACCCCGGCGCCGATCCTGCGCAACCTGCTGGAAAACCCGGCCTGGTACACCGCCTACACCCCGTACCAGCCGGAAATTTCCCAAGGCCGCCTGGAAGCACTGCTGAACTTCCAGACCCTGATCAGCGACCTCACCGGCCTGCCCATCGCCAACGCCTCGCTGCTGGACGAAGCCACCGCCGCCGCCGAAGCCATGACCTTCTGCAAGCGCCTGAGCAAGAACAAGGGCAGCCACCGCTTCTTCGCCTCTGCCCACTGCCACCCGCAAACCCTGGACGTGCTGCGCACCCGTGCCGAGCCCCTGGGCATTGAAGTGGTAGTGGCCGACGAGGCCCGGCTCGATGACGTCAGCGAGTACTTCGGCGCGCTGCTGCAGTACCCGGCCAGCAACGGTGACATCTTCGACTACCGCGCGCTGGTGGAACGCTTCCACGCCGCCAACGCCCTGGTGGCCGTGGCCGCCGACCTGCTGGCCCTGACCCTGCTGACCCCGCCAGGCGAGTTCGGCGCCGACGTGGCCATTGGCAGCGCCCAGCGCTTCGGCGTGCCACTGGGCTTCGGCGGCCCGCACGCGGCCTACTTCTCCACCCGCGACGCGTTCAAGCGCGACATGCCCGGCCGCCTGGTGGGCGTGTCCATCGACCGCCACGGCAAGACCGCCCTGCGCCTGGCCATGCAAACCCGCGAGCAGCACATCCGCCGCGAGAAGGCCACCAGCAACATCTGCACCGCCCAGGTGCTGCTGGCCAACATCGCCAGCATGTACGCCGTGTACCACGGCCCGGCCGGCCTGGTGCAGATTGCCCGCCGCACCCACACCCTGACCGCTATCCTGGCCCAGGGCCTGGCCGCCATGGGCGTCAAGGTCGAGCAGCAGCACTTCCTCGACACCCTGACCCTGGCCACCGGCAGCGCCACCGCCGAGCTGCACGCCAACGCCCGCGCCGCCGGCCTGAACCTGCGTGAAATCGACGCCCAACGCCTGGGCCTGTCGCTGGACGAGACCACTCGCCAGGCCGACGTCGAAGCCATCTGGGCCCTGTTCCCAGGCCAGCAACCAGCGTTCGACGCCCTGGCTGCCAGCGTTGCCGAAGCCCTGCCGGCCGGCTTGCTGCGCCAGTCGCCGATCCTCGCCCACGAAGTGTTCAACCGCTACCACTCCGAAACCGAGCTGATGCGCTACCTGCGCAAGCTGGCCGACAAGGACCTGGCGCTGGACCGCACCATGATCCCGCTGGGCTCGTGCACCATGAAGCTCAACGCTGCCAGCGAGATGATCCCCATCACCTGGCCGGAATTCGGCAGCCTGCACCCCTTCGCCCCGGCCGAGCAGAGCAAAGGCTACCAACTGCTGACCGACGAGCTGGAAAGCATGCTGTGCAAGGCCACCGGCTACGACGCCGTTTCGCTGCAGCCCAACGCCGGCTCCCAGGGTGAATACGCCGGCCTGCTGGCCATTCGCGCCTACCACCACAGCCGTGGCGACGAGCGCCGCGATATCTGCCTGATTCCTTCGTCGGCCCACGGCACCAACCCCGCCACCGCCCACATGGCCGGCATGCGCGTGGTAGTGACCGCCTGCGACGAGCGCGGCAACGTCGACATCGAAGACCTGCGCGCCAAGGCCATCGAGCACCGCGAGCGCCTGGCCGCAATCATGATCACCTACCCGTCCACCCATGGCGTGTTCGAGGAAGGCATCCGCGAGATCTGCGCCATCGTCCACGACAACGGCGGCCAGGTGTACATCGACGGCGCCAACATGAACGCCATGGTCGGCCTGTGCGCCCCGGGCAAGTTCGGCGGCGACGTTTCGCACCTCAACCTGCACAAGACCTTCTGCATTCCCCATGGCGGTGGCGGCCCGGGCGTTGGCCCGATCGGCGTCAAGTCGCACCTGGCACCGTTCATGCCCGGCCACGGCACCATGGCCCGCAAGGAAGGCGCCGTCTGCGCCGCACCGTTCGGCAGCGCCTCGATTCTGCCGATCACCTGGATGTACATCCGCATGATGGGCGGCGAAGGCCTCAAGCGCGCCTCGCAGCTGGCCATCCTCAACGCCAACTACATCTCGCGCCGCCTGGAAGAGCACTATCCTGTGTTGTACACCGGCAGCAATGGCCTGGTGGCCCACGAGTGCATCCTGGACCTGCGCCCGTTGAAGGACAGCAGCGGCATCAGCGTCGACGACGTGGCCAAGCGCCTGATCGACTTCGGCTTCCACGCCCCGACCATGTCGTTCCCGGTGGCCGGCACGCTGATGATCGAGCCGACCGAAAGCGAATCCAAGGCTGAACTGGACCGTTTCTGCGACGCCATGATCCGCATCCGCGAAGAGATTCGCGCAGTGGAAAGCGGCGCCCTGGACAAGGACGACAACCCGCTGAAAAACGCGCCGCACACCGCTGCCGAACTGGTGGGCGAGTGGGCCCACGCCTACAGCCGCGAGCAGGCGGTGTACCCGTTGGCGTCGCTGGTGGAAAGCAAGTACTGGCCGCCGGTAGGTCGCGTCGACAACGTGTTCGGCGACCGCAACCTGGTGTGCGCCTGCCCGTCGATCGAGGCGTACCAGGACGTTTGAGGAAATTGCCTGGGGGCACCCTGCCCCCATCGCAAGGATTGACGATTGTGGGAGCTGGCTTGCCAGCGAGATTTTTGCGGCGCCGAAAAGCTCGCTGGCAAGCCAGCTCCCACAATGCCCGCAAGGCTCTGGAGAACTTGTATGTCCCTAAGCGTTTTCGACCTCTTCAAGATCGGCATCGGCCCCTCCAGCTCCCACACGGTGGGCCCCATGCGCGCCGCCGCGCGCTTCGTCGAGGGCCTGCGCCGCGACGACCTGCTGCTGGCCACCGCCACCGTCAAGGCCGAGCTGTACGGCTCGCTTGGCGCCACCGGCAAGGGCCATGGCAGTGACAAGGCGGTACTGCTGGGCCTGGAAGGCTCGCACCCCGATACCGTCGATACCGCCACCGTGGACGCCCGCCTGCAGGGCATCCGCGCCAGCGGCCGCCTCAACCTGCTGGGCGAGCACAGCATTGCCTTCGTCGAAAAACAGCACCTGGCGATGATCCGCAAACCCCTGCCCTTCCACCCCAACGGCATGATCTTCCGTGCCCTGGACGAACATGGCCTGGAGATTCGCAGCCGCGAGTACTATTCGGTGGGCGGTGGCTTCGTGGTGGACGAAGGCGCGGCGGGGGCCGACCGTATTGTCGAAGACACCACGGTGCTGCCGTTCCCGTTCAAGACCGGCAAGGAACTGCTGGCCCATTGCGCGGCGCAGGGCATGACCATCAGCCAGCTGATGCTGGCCAATGAAAGCGCCTGGCGCCCGGAAGCCGAGACCCGCGCCGGCCTGCTGAACATCTGGCAGGTGATGCAGGACTGCGTGGAAGCGGGTTGCCGCAACGAGGGCATCCTGCCGGGCGGGCTGAAGGTCAAGCGCCGGGCTGCGGCGCTGTACCGCCAGCTGTGCAAGAACCCCGAGGCGGCGCTGCGTGACGCGCTGTCGGTGCTGGACTGGGTCAACCTGTACGCCCTGGCGGTGAACGAGGAAAACGCCTTCGGTGGCCGCGTGGTCACTGCGCCCACCAACGGCGCGGCGGGTATCGTGCCGGCGGTGCTGCATTACTACATGCGCTTCGTGCCCGGTGCCACCGAGGACGGCGTGGTGCGCTTCCTGCTCACCGCCGCTGCCATCGGCATCCTGTACAAGGAAAACGCCTCCATTTCCGGCGCCGAAGTGGGCTGCCAGGGTGAGGTCGGCGTTGCCTGTTCCATGGCGGCGGGCGCCCTGTGCGAAGTGATGGGCGGCACCGTGCAGCAGGTCGAAAACGCCGCCGAGATCGGCATGGAACACAACCTGGGCCTGACCTGCGACCCCATTGGCGGGCTGGTGCAGGTGCCCTGCATCGAGCGCAATGCCATGGGCTCGGTGAAGGCCATCAACGCCGTGCGCATGGCGTTGCGCGGCGACGGCGTGCACTACGTGTCGCTGGACAAGGTTATCCGCACCATGCGCCAGACCGGCGCCGACATGAAAAGCAAATACAAAGAGACCGCCCGTGGCGGCCTGGCCGTCAACATCATCGAGTGTTGAGGCACCCCTTCGAATTCAGGAGTCAACGATGTCCGAAGCACTGCTACATACCCCGCTGCACGCCCTGCACCTGGAACTGGGTGCACGCATGGTGCCCTTCGCCGGCTATGACATGCCGGTGCAATACCCGCTGGGCGTGATGAAGGAACACCTGCACAGCCGCGAACAGGCCGGCCTGTTCGACGTGTCGCACATGGGCCAGATCCGCCTGGTGGGCAGCGACGCCGCCAAGGCCCTGGAAACCCTGGTGCCGGTGGACATTGTCGACCTGCCCGTGGGCATGCAGCGCTACGCCATGTTCACCAACCAGCAGGGCGGCATCCTCGACGACCTCATGGTCGCCAACCTGGGCGATGACACCCTGTTTCTGGTGGTGAACGCCGCCTGCAAGGACCAGGACCTGGCCCACCTGCGCGCCCACATCGGCGACCGCTGCCAGATCCAGCCGCTGTTCGAGGAACGCGCCCTGCTGGCCCTGCAAGGCCCCGCCACAGTCACCGTGCTGGCCCGCCTGGCGCCGCAGGTGGCGCAGATGACCTTCATGCAATTTGCCCCGGTGCAGCTGCTGGGCGTGGACTGCTACGTCAGCCGTTCGGGCTACACCGGTGAAGACGGCTTCGAGATATCGGTGCCGGCCGCCAGTGCCGAGGCCCTGGCGCGCCGCCTGCTGGCCGAACCGGAAGTGGCCGCCATCGGCCTGGGCGCACGCGATTCGCTGCGCCTGGAAGCCGGCCTGTGCCTGTACGGCCACGACATGAACGAGCAGACCACGCCCATCGAGGCCAGCCTGTTGTGGGCCATCTCCAAGGCCCGCCGCGCCGACGGCGCGCGTGCGGGTGGCTTCCCTGGCGCTGCTACGGTATTTGCGCAGCAGCAGGAAGGCGTGGCCCGCAAGCGCGTTGGCCTGCTGCCCCAGGAACGCACCCCGGTGCGCGAAGGCGCCGAGATCGTCGATGACAGCGGCGCCATCATCGGCACGGTCTGCAGCGGTGGCTTCGGGCCTACCCTGGGCGGCCCGGTGGCCATGGGTTACGTCGACACCGCGCACGCCGCGCTGGACACCCCGCTGTGGGCCATCGTGCGCGGCAAGAAGGTGGCGATGAAGGTCAGCAAAATGCCGTTCGTGCCGCAGCGCTACTACCGCGGCTAAGGCCCGCTGGAATGGCAGCCCGCGGGGCTGTCATTCTGCGGACACGTGGATGGTGTTCTATTCGATTTCGAACTGGCGTTAGACCATTCGAAAATACCTGAATGAATCAGTCGGAAAACCCCGTAGGAAAAGGCTCGAACGGTCGTCAAAAAGGTGGAAAAGCTGCGTAGGTCAGGGCTTGTTTTTCTGGCTGAAGTTAGCGTAGAGTTTCCTCACTGTGTTTGCATGGGTCGCTATGGTTCGTGACCTGGGCAGTAGCTCTGAGTATTGCTACAACCCGTTCGACGTCTCTTACTTTCCTGCAACCAGCCCAGTATCTCTTTCACCTGAAAGAAGCTGTCATTAATTCAAGTTCCAAGGAAATAAGAAAATGTCCCAACGTCAGAGCGGTACCGTCAAGTGGTTTAACGACGAGAAAGGTTTTGGTTTTATCACTCCAGAAAGCGGTCCGGATCTGTTCGTGCACTTCCGCGCTATTCAGGGCAACGGCTTCAAGAGCCTGAAAGAAGGCCAAAAAGTGACTTTCATCGCCGTTCAAGGCCAGAAAGGCATGCAAGCTGACGAAGTTCAAGCCGAAGGCTGATTCGTCCAGTTGCGAAAAAAGCCCCTGCCGGGAACGCCAGGGGCTTTTTTGTGCCCGCGATTCGCTCGCACCCCCACGGAGAGCCAAGGATGACCCGACGACTGACCCCACAAGGCGACTTCGCCCCTGCCGCCTTTGGCCGGCGCATGGCCGCGGTGCTGTATGACTTCCTGCTGTGCATTGCCCTGCTGATGGTGACCACGCTGGTGTACAAGCTGGTCATGATGGCGTTCATCGGCGAGGCGCGCCTGCGGGCGCTGTCAGAGGCCGGTGCGCTGGATGGCGACCCGCTCCTGTCGACCCTGTTGTTCTGCGCCCTGTTCGCCTTCTTCGCCAAGTTCTGGATGCACGCCGGGCAGACCCTGGGCATGCAGGTGTGGGGCGTGCGCGTGCAGAACGCCGACGGCACCGCCATCAGCCTGTGGCAGGCGCTGCTGCGCTTCGTCGTCGCCATCGGCTCGTGGCTGTGCTTCGGCGCGGGGTTCTGGTGGGCGCTGGTGGACAAGCAGAAACGCGGTTGGCATGACCTGTATTCAGGCACGCAGCTGGTGCACATCCCCAAGAAGGCCCGCTGACAGGCATAAAAAAACCGACCCAAGGGTCGGTTTTTTCATGGCGCCAAGGCTTAGCCAGCGCGGCGCAGCAACCACCAGCCCACCACCGCACACACCAGCGACGGGATGACCACCGCCAGCAGCGGCGGGAAGCCGAACACCAGGCTGGACGGGCCCAGCAGGTCCTGGACGATGCGGAAGGTGAAACCTACCAGCACCCCGGTGAACACACGCTGGCCCAGGGTTACCGAACGCAGCGGGCCGAAGATGAACGAGATCGCCATCAGCACCAGCGCGGCAGTCACCAGCGGTTGCAGGATCTTGGTCCAGAACGCCAGCCAGTAGGTGGAGTTGCGCAGGCCCTGGTCCGACAGGTAGTGGATGTAGCTCCACAGCCCGGTGATGGACAGCGACTCGGGCGCCATCACCACGGTGCTCAGCAGTTGTGGGGTGACGGTCACGTCCCACTCTTCGGTGGCGTTGTTGATCACCTCGGTGCGGTCATCGTGGAACACCGTGGTGGCGACGTCGGTGAGGTTCCAGTGGCCATCGGCGTACTGGGCCTTCTTGGCGAAGCTGGCGGTCTTGATGTGGCGCTCGTTGTCGAAGGTGTAGCGGGTCACGCCATACAACAGGCCGGCAGGCTGCACGGTGTTGATGTGGATGAACTGCTCGCCTTCGCGGTGCCACAGGCCATGACGGCCGCTTTGCGCGTCGCCGATGCCCTGGGCCAGGGAACGGTCGGCCTGGGCCTTGGCCTCGGTCACCGGGGCCACGTATTCGCCCACCAGCAGGCCGCACACCATCAGCACCAGCATGGGCTTCATCACCGCCCAGACGATGCGCGACACCGACACGCCGGCGGCACGCATGATGGTCAGCTCGCTGTTGCTGGCCAGGGTACCCAGGCCGATCAGGCAGCCGATCAGCGCCGCCATCGGCAGCATGTCGTACAGCCGCCGCGGCGCGGTCAGCAGTACGAACCAGGCCACGTCGGTGAGGCCGTAGGTAGGGCTGATGTCGCCCATCTCGTCGATGAAGGCGAACAGGGTGGCCAGGCCGAGGATAACCCCCAGCACCGCCAGGATAGCCAGCAGCACACTGCTGCCGATGTACCGGTCGAGCTTAACCATGGGCCACCTCCGTCGCCGCGCGACGGCTGGCCAGTTTCAGGCGCAGCGGCTCCCAGTACATCAGGCCCAGGCCAATGGCCAGGAACAGCCCGTGCACCCACCACAGCCCCAGGGAGGAGTGGATCTTGCCTTTTTCCATGGCCCCGCGCGCGGAGATCAGGATGGTCAGATACGCCATATACAGAAGAATCGCCGGCAGCAGTTTCAGGAAGCGGCCCTGGCGCGGGTTGACCCGCGACAGCGGCACGGCCATCAGGGTCACGATGAACACCAGCAGCGGCAGCGACAGGCGCCACTGCAGTTCGGCGGCGTCGTTGACCTCGCCGGAGAACAGCTTGGAGCTGGGGATAGCGTCGCGGTCGGTGACTTCTTCACTGACCTCGGGCTTGGGCAGCATCACGCCGTAGGTGTCATATTTGATTGCGCGGTAGTCGGCCTGGCCGGGAATACCGTCGTAGCGGAAACCGTTGGTCAGGATCAGGTAGCGGCTGCCGTCGGGGCGGCGGTCCTGGCGGCCCTTCTCGCCCAGCAGCAGGGTGATGCCGCGGTCCTTGGCGTCCTGGCCCAGGCGCTTCTGCGAGATGAACACGCCGCCCAGGTTGATGCGGTCGTCGCTCATGCTCTCGGTGTAGGTCACCCGACTTTCGTCGCGCAGGGCCTGGAAGCGGCCCGGTTCGAGGGTGTCGAACTCGGTCATGGCGTCCTGCTGGTTCAGCACCTGCGAGAACTGCTGGGCACCCAGGGGCGCCAGGCTCAGGCTCAGCCAGGCGACGATGATGGCCACCAGGGCGGCAGGCGCCATGGTGATGGCCAGCAGGCGCTGCTGGCTCATGCCGGTGGCGGCCAGCACGGTCATTTCGCTTTCCAGGTACAGCCTGCCGTACGACAGCAGGATGCCCAGGAACAGGCCCAGCGGCAGGATCAGCTGCAGGAAGCCTGGCAGGCGGTAGCCCATGATGAGGAACAGCACGCCCGGGTCGAGGGCGCCGGAAGCGGCCTGGGCCAGGTACTTGACGAAGCGCCCGCTCATGATGATCACCAGCAGCACCGCGCTGACGGCACTGAGGGTGAGCATGACTTCGCGGGACAGATAACGGAAGACGATCAAACCGGACACTCCAGGGTTGTCAGGCTCAGACGGCCGAACAAGGGATACATAGCTGACACTTCTACGAGTGGGTTCGCATTCGCGAACCGGAAAAAAGTTGGCGCATTATCCTGTGATTGGGGCTGCCTGTCACTTCGCGTGCACACGCAGTTACGCAAAGCCTGCGCGAAGGGTTGTCAGGCTCCGCCGGCAGGGCTCAAACTGGGGACTTTGACCCGGCCCGCCGAGGGCAGTGCCGGGGGCTGTATTCGCACGACCAACGCTGCCGTGCACACCAATAGATCATTAGGGGACCCGGAAATGGAACTGGTTGTAAAAAGCACAAGCGCCGAAAGCCTGAAGACCGCGACCCTGGTAGTCGCCGTCGGCGAAGGCCGCACCCTGGGTACCGTCGGCAAGAAAATCGACGAGCTGAGCAGCGGCGCCCTGACCGCCGTGCTCAAGCGTGGCGACCTGAACGGCAAGCCGGGCCAGACCCTGCTGCTGCACAGCCTGCCGGGCCTGAAGGCCGAGCGCGTGCTGCTGGTGGGCACCGGCGCCGACGAACTGTTGGGCGACCGTGCCTGGCGCAAGCTGGGCGCCGCCGTGCTGGGCGCACTGAAAGGCCTGGGCGGCAGCGACGCCGTGCTGGCACTGGACGAGCTGGGCGTGAAAGGCCGTGACGCCTACGGCAAGACGCGCCTGCTGGCCGAGACCCTGCTGGACGGCGAATACGTGTTCGACCGCTTCAAGAGCAAGAAGGCCGAGCCCCGCGCCCTGAAGAAAATCACCCTGGTGACCGACAAGGCCAGCCAGGCCGACGTCGAGCGCGCCGTGACCCACGCCAGCGCCATCGCCGCCGGCATGAGCTTCACCCGCGACCTGGGCAACCTGCCGCCGAACATCTGCCACCCAAGCTACCTGGCCGAACAGGCGAAGGAGCTGGGCAAGGAACACAAGAACCTCAAGGTCGAGATCCACGACGAGAAGAAGCTCAAGGAATTGGGCATGGGCGCCTTCATGGCCGTGGCCCAGGGCAGCGAGCAACCACCGCGCCTGATCGTGCTCAACTACCAGGGCGGCAAGAAATCCGAGAAGCCGCACGTGCTGGTCGGCAAGGGCATCACCTTCGACACCGGTGGCATCAGCATCAAGCCGGCCGCCGGCATGGACGAGATGAAGTACGACATGTGTGGCGCCGCCAGCGTGTTCGGCACCCTGCGCGCCGTGCTGGAGCTCAAGCTGCCGATCAACCTGGTGTGCCTGCTGGCCTGCGCCGAGAACATGCCGAGCGGCGGTGCCACCCGCCCTGGCGACATCGTCAGCACCATGAGCGGCCAGACCGTCGAAATCCTCAACACCGACGCCGAAGGCCGCCTGGTGCTGTGTGACACCCTGACCTACGCCGAGCGCTTCAAGCCGGCCTCGGTGATCGACATCGCCACCCTGACCGGCGCCTGCATGGTCGCCCTGGGCGCCCATACCTCGGGCCTGATGGGCAACAACGAAGAACTGGTGGCGCAGCTGCTGGAAGCTGGCCAGCAGGCCGACGACCGCGCCTGGCAGTTGCCGCTGTTCGACGAATACCAGGAGCAACTGGACTCGCCGTTCGCCGACATCGCCAACATCGGCGGCCCTAAAGGCGGCGCCATCACCGCTGGCTGCTTCCTGTCGCGCTTCGCCAAGAGCTATGCCTGGGCGCACCTGGACATCGCCGGCACCGCGTGGGTCAGCGGCGGCAAGGACAAGGGCGCCAGTGGCCGCCCAGTGCCCCTGCTGACCCAGTACCTGCTGGACCGCGCTGGCGCGTGATGCCCCGGACCCGGCCTGGCGGCCGCTGCTACAGGGATTTCTGTAGCAGTGGCCGCAAGGCTGAGTCACAAGCGCCGCAAATGGACCCAACATGACCAAAGTCGACTTCTACATCCTGCCTACCCCGCTACCCGCGGCGCGGCTGGATTTCGCCTGCAAACTGGTGGAAAAGGCCTGGCGCCTGGGCCACCGCATCTATGTGCACTGCAGCGACAGCGAACAGCGCGAGCAACTCGACGCGCGCCTGTGGGCGTTCAAGGCGAAAGCTTCGTGCCCCACAGCCTGGCAGAACAAGACCCGGACGCCGTCATCGCCCTGGGCCTTGCCGACGCGCCAGCCAGCCACCAGGACCTGCTGGTGAACCTGGACCTCAAGGTACCGGCCTTCGTCGGCCGCTTCGCCCGCGTGGCCGAAGTGGTGGTAGAAGACCCTGCTATTCGTCAGGCCGCACGGGAGAGTTTCCGTTTCTACCGTGAACAGGGCTATCCTCTGCAAGATCACCGCTTACAGCGACTCTGAGCCAACGATGGACACTGCAAACAAGCTGCCCAAGTCCGTGCACCTGCTGGACGACCTAGAGTCGATCCGCAAGCTGCTCGGCGATGACACCCTGCAACCGCCGCTGCTGACCGACACCGTGGTCAGTGCCGAACAGATCCCGCTGCTCTTCGACCAGCTCGAAGCCCAGCAACGCGCCGAGGCCCAGGCCCAGGCCGCACCACCCGAGCCGCCGCCCGCCCCCGAGCCGGCCACCCCCGCGCAGAACCGCCAGGACACCCTGCTGCACCTGGACGCCGAACTGCGCGCCGCCGCGCAATTGATCATGCAGGACGTGATCGACGACTTTGCGCCGCACATCGAGACCGAGATCAAGCGCCGCCTGGAAGCGCGCATGGAACGGCTGCTCAACCCGTAACGCTGCCATACCTGTGGGAGCTGGCTTGCCAGCGAGCTGTTGGCTGCTGAAAAGCTCGCTGGCAAGCCAGCTCCCACCATCCTCTCCCCTGCCAGGCATTCCAGCAGCCTGCCTACCGATCCCGCCCCATCCCCGTTATACTAATCGGCTTTCCTGAATAAATGCCTATTAGGGTCCCGCCGAGCATGGATAAGACCTACCAGCCGCACGCCATTGAAACTTCCTGGTACCAGACCTGGGAGTCCGAGAACTATTTCGCTCCGCAAGGCGCGGGCGACTCGTACACCATCATGATCCCGCCGCCGAACGTCACCGGCAGCCTGCACATGGGCCATGGTTTCAACAACGCGATCATGGACGCCCTGATCCGTTTCCGCCGCATGCAGGGCCGCAACACCCTGTGGCAGCCGGGTACCGACCACGCCGGTATCGCCACCCAGATGCTGGTAGAGCGCCAGCTGGAAGCGCAAGGCCAGAACCGTCATGACCTGGGCCGCGAGAAGTTCCTGGAGAAAGTCTGGGAATGGAAGGACCAGTCGGGCGGCAACATCAGCCGCCAGATCCGCCGCCTGGGCTCGTCCGTGGACTGGAGCCGCGAGCGTTTCACCATGGACGACGGCCTGTCGGAAGCGGTGAAGGAAGCCTTCGTGCGCCTGCACGAAGACGGCCTGATCTACCGCGGCAAGCGCCTGGTCAACTGGGACACCAAGCTGCACACGGCCATTTCCGACCTGGAAGTGGAGAACCACGACGAGAAAGGCTCGCTGTGGAACCTGCGCTACCCGCTGGCCGATGGCGCCAAGACCGCCGAGGGCCTGGATTACCTGATCGTCGCCACCACTCGTCCGGAAACCATGCTGGGTGACGCGGCCGTGGCCGTGAACCCGAACGATGCGCGCTACCAGGCCCTGATCGGCAAGTTCGTCGAGCTGCCGCTGGTCGGCCGCCGCATCCCGATCATCGCCGACGACTACTGCGACCCAGAATTCGGCACCGGCTGCGTGAAGATCACCCCGGCCCACGATTTCAACGACTACGAAGTCGGCAAGCGCCACAACCTGCCGCTGCTGAACATCTTCGACAAGAACGCCAACGTGCTGCCAACTGCCCAGGTGTTCAACCTGGACGGCACGCTGAACGCCAGCGTCGACGGCACCCTGCCGGCCGAATACGCCGGCCTGGACCGTTTCGAGGCGCGCAAGCAGATCGTTGCCGCCTTCGACGCCGCCGGCCTGCTGGTGAGCGTCGACGACCACGCGCTGAAAGTGCCGAAGGGCGACCGCTCGGGCACCATCATCGAGCCGTGGCTGACCGACCAGTGGTACGTGTCCACCAAGCCGCTGGCCGAGCCTGCGATCGCCGCCGTTGAAGACGGCCGCATCCAGTTCGTGCCCAAGCAGTACGAAAACATGTACTTCTCGTGGATGCGCGACATCCAGGACTGGTGCATCAGCCGTCAGCTGTGGTGGGGCCACCGCATTCCAGCCTGGTACGACGAGTCCGGCAAGGTCTACGTCGGCCGCAGCGAAGAAGAAGTGCGCGCCAAGCACGGCCTGGGCGCCGACGTGGTCCTGAACCAGGACAACGACGTGCTCGACACCTGGTTCAGCTCGGGCCTGTGGACCTTCTCCACCCTGGGCTGGCCGGAACAGACCGAGTTCCTGAAGAAATTCCACTCCACCGACGTGCTGGTCACCGGCTTCGACATCATTTTCTTCTGGGTCGCCCGGATGATCATGCTGACCATGCACCTGGTGAAAGACCCGGACGGCACCCCGCAGGTACCGTTCAAGACCGTCTACGTACATGGCCTGGTGCGTGATGGCCAGGGCCAGAAGATGTCCAAGTCCAAGGGCAACGTGCTCGACCCGCTGGACATCATCGACGGCATCGAACTGGAAGCCCTGGTGCAGAAACGCACCAACGGCCTGATGCAGCCAAAACTGGCGAAGAAGATCGAGAAGCAGACCCGCGACGAGTTCGCCGATGGCATCGCCAGCTACGGTACCGACGCCCTGCGCTTCACCTTCTGCTCGCTGGCGTCCACCGGCCGCGACATCAAGTTCGACATGGGCCGCGTGGAAGGCTACCGCAACTTCTGCAACAAGATCTGGAACGCCACCCGCTACGTGCTGGACAAGGGCGAGGACTGCGGCCAGAACGGCGAAGCCTACGAGCTGTCCCTGGCTGACCGCTGGATCATCTCGCAGCTGCAGCGCACCGAAGCCGAAGTGACCCGCCAGCTGGACCAGTTCCGCTTCGACCTGGCCGCCCAGGCCCTGTACGAGTTCATCTGGAACCAGTACTGCGACTGGTATCTGGAGCTGTCCAAGCCTGTGCTGTGGGACGAGAACGCCCCGGTGGAGCGCCAGCGTGGCACCCGTCGCACCCTGGTGCGCGTGCTGGAAGTGGCCATGCGCCTGGCGCACCCGTTCATGCCGTTCATCACCGAGGAAATCTGGCAGCGCCTGGCGCCGCTGGTCGGTGCCGAGGGCAAGACCATCATGCTGCAACCCTGGCCAGTGGCCAACGAAGCACGCATCGACGAGGCCGCAGAGCAGGACATCGAGTGGCTGAAGGGCCTGATGCTGGGCGTGCGCAACATCCGTGGCGAAATGAACATCGGCCCGGGCAAGCCCCTGTCGCTGTTCCTGAAGAACGCCAGTGCCGAAGACAAGCGCCGCCTGGTCGAGAACGAAGCCCTGCTGAAGAAGCTGGCCAAGCTCGAAGCCATCACCGTGCTGGAAGCCGGCGCCGAAGCACCCCTGAGCGCCACCGCGCTGGTGGGCGAGCTGGAAGTGCTGGTGCCCATGGCCGGCCTGATCGACAAGGACGCTGAACTTGCGCGCCTGGACAAGGAAATCCAGCGCCTGCAGGGTGAAGTGGCCCGCGTGGGCGGCAAGCTGTCCAACGCCGCCTTCGTCGACAAGGCACCGCCTGCGGTGATCGACAAGGAGCGCGCGAAGATGGCCGAGGCCGAGCAAGCCCTGAGCAAGCTGGCCGAGCAGCACGCGCGCATCGCCAGCCTGTACCCCCATCATAAAAACCCGCGCGCCCCCGCCGGCCCCCCCTTTTTGGGGGGCGCGGGCTGCCCGGCGAGCTCTTTGGAGCACCGCAACCATGTCCGCCCCCAGCAAGCCCACCTTCCACCCCCGCAACCGTCATCAAGGCCGTTACGACTTCCCGCAACTGATCAAGAGCAGCCCCGAGCTTGGCCAGTACGTGATCCTCAACCCCTACGGCAAGGAAAGCATCGACTTCGCCAACCCGGCGGCGGTCAAGGTGTTCAACCGTGCCCTGCTCAAGGCCCTGTACGGCATCCAGCACTGGACGATCCCGGAAGGCTACCTGTGCCCGCCCATTCCCGGGCGCGCCGACTACATCCACGCCGCAGCCGACCTGCTGGCCGAAACCAATGGCGGCGAGATCCCCCGTGGCAGCTCGGTGCGCGCGCTGGACATCGGCACGGGTGCCAACTGCATCTACCCGCTGCTGGGCCACAGCGACTACCGCTGGCAGTTCACCGGCTCCGACATCGACACCGTGGCCCTGGCCTCGGCCAAGGCCATCGTCCAGGCCAACAAGCTGGACAAGGGCATCAGCCTGCGCCAACAGGGCAACCCGAAGCACATCCTCACCGGGCTGCTGAAGCCCGACGAGCGCTTCGACCTGACCCTGTGCAACCCACCCTTCCACGCCTCGCTGGAAGAAGCCACCCGCGGCAGCCAACGCAAATGGCGCGCCCTGGGCAAGGCCGACCCGAAGCGCAAGCTGCCGGTGCTGAACTTTGGCGGCCAGAGCAACGAGTTGTGGTGCGAGGGCGGCGAGATTCGTTTCGTCACCCAGCTGATCAACGAGAGCGTGGCGGTGGGCCAACAGGTGTTGTGGTTCAGCACGCTGGTGTCCAAGGCCTCGAACCTGCCGCCGATCCAGTCGGCGCTGAAAAAGGCCGGCGCGTTGCAGGTGCGGGTGGTTGAAATGGGCCAGGGGCAGAAGCAGAGCCGCTTCGTGGCCTGGACCTTCCAGACCGACGCCCAGCAGCAAGCCTGGTACCCGTAGCAGCTGCCGAAGGCTGCGTCCTGCGCCACCGTGGTGCCTGGGACGCGACCTTGCGGCCGCTGCTACAGGGAATCGCAGGCACAAAAAAACCGTGACCGGGTCGCCCCGGTCACGGCTTTTTCACGACTGGTTACAAGATTACTTGTTAACCGAATCAGTCAGCACTTTGGCTGGAACGAACTTGACGACTTTCTTGGCAGCGATTTCGATCGGTGCGCCAGTCGAAGGGTTACGGCCAGTGCGAGCTGGGCGCTCGGAGATTTTCAGCTTGCCAATGCCTGGCAGGGTGATTTCGCTGCCATTTTCCAGCTGGTCGGCAACGATCTGGCCCAGTTGCTCGAGAGCATTGCGCGCGGTGGTTTTCGGCGCGTCGATGGCTTCAGCGATGTCGGCGATCAGTTGGTCTTTGGTCAATGCCATGGTGGTGTTCCTTCCCTATCAAATTCAGTTGGATTGCAGAGTGCAACATCAGTCAAAAACGCCGTAACCCCTGGGGTTCGGCAATCGGTCTACAGTCACGCCAATCGCGAATGTAGATGCACAAATCGGTATTTGGTTCGACCTGACGGCAGCTATCTGCGGGCGATGCGCCCTTGTGGAGCGCAAGACCGGGCAAAACTAGCACACAGAAACAGAAATATCCGCCTCTACCTGGCCATTTGTTCAGGTTTATCACTGGTTTGGCTGAAAAATAGACAAAAGTCTCTAAATCACTGGCTGAAACGGACCAGCCGGGCCGCCAAACCCCCAGTTGCGTTACACTTGGCGCCTTTGCGCACGGCCGACCCGCTCGCCCCTGCCTTGCCCCTTTCGACGAACCGAGAAGCCCCATGCCGATCCGTCACTGCATTGTCCACCTGATCGAAAAGAAACCCGACGGCACCCCTGCCGTGCTCCACGCCCGCGACTCGGAACTGGCCGAATCCCAGGCCATCGAAAACCTGCTGGCCGACCTCAACGACAGCTACAACGCCAAGCAGGGCAAAGCGTGGGGCTTCTTCCACGCCGAGTCCGGCGCCCACCCGTTCAGCGGCTGGCTGAAGCAGTACATGGACGCCGAGCAGGACTTCACCGCGTTCAGCCGCACGGCGGTGGAACACCTGCAGAAGCTGATGGAAGAGTCCAACCTGTCCACCGGCGGCCACGTGCTGTTCGCCCATTACCAGCAAGGCATGACCGACTACCTGGCCATCGCCCTGCTGCACCACAGCGAAGGCGTGGCGGTGAACGCCGAGCTGGACGTGACGCCCTCGCGCCACCTCGATCTGGGCCAGCTGCACCTGGCGGCGCGCATCAACATTTCCGAGTGGCAGAACAACAAGAACTCCAAGCAGTACATCTCGTTCATCAAGGGCAAGAACGGCAAGAAGGTCTCGGAGTACTTCCGCGACTTCATCGGCTGCCAGGAAGGCGTCGACGGCCCAGGCGAGACCCGCACCCTGCTCAAGGCCTTCAGTGACTTCGTGGAAAGCGAGGACCTGCCCGAGGAAGCCGCCCGCGAGAAAACCCAGGCGCTGGTGGACTACGCCACCACCCAGACCAAGCACGGCGAGCCCGTGGCCCTGGAAGAGCTCTCCGGGCTGATCGACGAAGACCGCCCGCGCGCCTTCTACGACCACATCCGCAACAAGGACTACGGCCTGTCACCGGAGATCCCGGCGGACAAGCGCACCCTCAACCAGTTCCGCCGCTTCACCGGCCGCGCCGAAGGCCTGTCCATCAGCTTCGAGGCGCACCTGCTGGGCTCCAAGATCGAATACGACGAAGAAGCCGGCACCCTGATCATCAAGGGCCTGCCCACCCAGCTCACCGACCAGCTCAAGCGCCGCAAGGACTGAGCGGGTGCTGAACAAGACCCTCAAGCGCGTGCTGCCCATCCTGCTGGTGGTGGTGATTTTCCAGCAGTGGGGCAAGATCGAGGCCTTCTTCAACCCCACCGCGCAGCTCTCGGCCCAGGCGCGCGCCAACGCCCAGGTCACCCTGTACGCCACCGACTGGTGTGGTTACTGCAAGGACTTCAGGCGCCTGCTGGACCGCCAGGGGGTGGCCTACAAGGAGTTCGACATCGACAAGGATGCGCAGGCGCGCAAGCGCTATGAGGCGCTGGGGGGGCGCGGCATACCGATGCTGGACGTAAATGGCACGCTACTGCGCCAATACGACGAAGCTCAGATCCTGCAAGCCCTCCAGCACCCGTAGCAGCTGCCGCAGGCTGCGTCAGGGGCCCACGTGGTTGCCCATGACGCGGCCTGTGGCCGCTGCTACAGGTTGTGCGCCAGCTTGAAGCCCAGGCGCGGGAAGTGCACATGCACCACGCCCGCCTTGGGGTCCTCGCGGCGCACTATCAGCTCCTCGACGCCGGCGTACAGCAACTCGCCCACCACCGGGTCGACGCCATAGTCGATGGCCGCAACGCTCACCTGGTCGCCCACCTTGAAACCGTTCGGGTCAATAAAGCCGTCTTCCGGCAACGGCGCCGGTGTAGTGGAGCGCGCAATGTCCAAGGCCTCTTCGGCACTCAGCTCACTGTAGGCACCGTGCCCGAAGCCCAGCACCCGGCCCAGCCAGGCATGCACGGCCGGGTACTCATCCACCAACGGCGAGGTCACTGGCGTGCCCTTGAGGAACCACAGCGGGTGGGCCACGGCGAAGTCGGCAATCGACGGTTCACCAAATAGATAATCGCTGTCTTCACGCTGCAACTGCTCTTCCAGGCGCGCCATGAATACCGGCCACTGATGCTTGGCCTGCTCCAACGGCAGCTTGCTGGCGGTGCCGCCGCTGAACAGCTGGGCACGGTCGGCGATGAACGCCTTGATCGCTTCCGGCGGCAGGCGGGCGAAACGCACCGCTACCGACTCGGGCTGGAACACCAGGCTGACGGCGTGCTGGAACAACACCGAGTCGGCCCAGGCGGCAAAGGTAGCCACCGTGAACTCCTGGCCTTCGGGGAAGAACGCCGGCAGCGCCTTCTCCTGGTCCAGGCGGCGGGCGATCAGCGCCGTGTCGCAATAGATATCCGCGCCCACCTGCAGCACCGGGGTCTTGCGGTAGCCGCCGGTCAGCGCCACCAGGTCAGGCTTGGGCATCACCGGCGAAATCAGCACCGAGCGCCAGGACAGCCCCTTGAAGCCCAGCATCAGGCGGGTCTTCTCGGCAAACGGGGAAGTGGGATAGTGATGCAGGATCAGCTCGGTCATCGTCGGCTCCGCCACGAAGGGTAAACCCCAAGCTTACCTGTGCCGGGGAAGGCGGCCTACCTGGTCAGGCTGATAGCGGCTCATCAACCCGATCAATCGGCACATAAGACGCCACCAAGCGCTCCTTCGCGCTCTTGCGCAGGCGCTTGATCAGCCGCTCCTGGCGCAGGGCCTCGCCCTTGTCGGGCCAGCACTCCACGTACACCAGCGCGGTGGCCGGGCTTGAGGCGAAGAAGCGCGCGCCCTTGCCGCTCTGGTGCTGGGCGAAGCGGCGCTGGGGGTTGTCGCTGATGCCGCAGTACAGCGCGCCATTGGCGGCGCGCACCAGGTAGACGTACCAGGGTTTGCAGATTTTTTGCCCGTCAGTCATCGGTTCTTGCGCTCAACGCCCGGCCTGGAATGCCTGCAGCCCCTTCAGCGCCTGCTGCCGCACCTTGCCCTTGAGCAATGGCGACCAGCCCAGCAGCAGGCCCGGGGTGCCCAGGGCCTGGCGCGACCAGCGCCAGAAGTCGAAGTGGTCGTGGTGTTCGCAGATCTTGCCGTCGCGGAACACGAAGCGGGCGTGGATGTGGTTGACCACGGTGCGGCCGGTCTGGCTGAACAGGTAGGTCGCCACCCAGCGTGCCGCGCCGGTGCTGTCGCCGGCGTGCACGTGGTCGAAGGTCAGGGAGAAGTCCTTGGCGCGCGCAGCCAGCATGCGCCACATGTCGCCGGCGTCCTTGCCGCGCAGCGTGCCGAAAGCCGGGTCGCTGAACACCACGTCGTCGGTGTAGCAGGCCGCCATGGCCTCGGCGTCCAGGCGCTGGAAGGCCAGGTAGAAACGGGTGATCAGGGCTGCGTTGGCTTCGCTCATGGGCGGCACTCTCCTTGGTAGAGCGCCATCCTAGCAGGTCAGATCTTCTCGCTGGTGACCTGCACGTGCAACGAACGCCCGGCACCCATGCCGGCGATGATCGCCAGGCTGCCAATTACCGCGAAAATCCAGCCCACGGCGCTCCAGCCACCGGTCCAGTCGTGCACCAGCCCCACTGCCAACGGGCCCATGGATGCCAGGGTGTAGCCCACGCCCTGGGCCATGCTCGACAGGTTGGCGGCCACGTGGGAGTCACTGGCGCGCAACACGATCAGGGTCAGCGCCACGGCGAACATGGCGCCCTGCCCCAGGCCCAGCACCACCGCCCAGGCCCACAGGCCACCCAGCGGTGCGTACAGGCAGCCGAACAGCCCGGCCAGGGTCAGGCCCATCACCGTGACGATGGCGATGCGCTGGTCCTTGCCACGGGTGGCCAGCCACGGCGCGATCAGCGAGCTGCCGAGCTGGATGATGATCGAGAACGACATCACCAGCCCCGCTTCCGCAGCGCCCAACCCGCGGCCCATGAGCATCGACGGCAGCCAGCCGAAGACGATATAGGCCAGCGATGACTGCAAGCCCATGAACAGGGTCACCTGCCAGGCCAGGCGGTCACGGAACAGGCCGCGCACGCGGTAGGCGGCGTGATGGGCACCGTGTTTCTGCCGTGCCTGGGGCAGCCAGAATACCGCGGCCGCCAGCGCCGGCAGCACCCAGAAGCCCAGGCCCACGGTCCAGCGGTTGTCGAACACCTCGGCCAGCGGCACGCTACTACCCGCCGCCAGCGCAGCGCCCAGGCACAGGGCCATGGTGTAGACGCCGGTCATGGTGCCGGCGTTTTGCGGGAAGTCACGCTTGACGATACCCGGCAGCAGCACGCCGATGATGCCAATGCTGGCCCCCGACAGCACGCTGCCGGCGAACAGCCCGGCCACCGCGAACTGGCTGCGCAGGGCAATGCCCGCGGCCAGCAGCAACAGCACGCCCAGCACCACCCGCTCGGCGCCAAAGCGCCGCGACAGCACCGGCGCCAAGGGCGCGAACAGGCCCAGGCACAGCACCGGCAGCGTGGTCAGCAGGCCGGCGGTGGCGGCGCTCAGGCCCAGGCTGGCGGACACCTGGTCCAGCAGCGGCGCCATGCTCGACAGCGCCGGGCGCAGGTTCAGGGCCACCAGCACCAGGCCCAGCAGCAGGAGCCAGGGTTTGGGCAGGGCGGCGGGTTGGTCGGCGGAGGCGCTGAGCGTCTCGGTGGTTTGGCTGGGCATAAGGCAGGTTCCTGGAGTTGCTGAGGCCCCGCTTTGGATATCTATAGGTAATCGCGGGCAAGACAGAAGGGTAAAGTTTGAGGAAAGGTGTAGCAAGGTAAATTGCTAGCTATCTGTTGAGCGGTCGGATTGGAACCATAAAAAAACCCGGCACCTAGGCCGGGTTTTCTTGATCACGCATCAATCCATCAATGCAGAATCTGGCTCAGGAACAACTTCGTCCGCTCGTTCTGCGGGTTGTCGAAGAAGTCGTTCGGCGCCGCCTGCTCGACGATCTCGCCCTTGTCCATGAAGATCACCCGGTTGGCCACGGTGCGGGCGAAGCCCATCTCGTGGGTCACGCAGAGCATGGTCATGCCGTCTTCCGCCAGGCCGATCATGGTGTCCAGTACCTCTTTCACCATTTCCGGGTCGAGCGCCGAGGTCGGTTCGTCGAACAGCATGATCTTGGGTTTCATGCACAGGGCGCGGGCGATGGCCACGCGCTGCTGCTGGCCGCCTGAAAGCTGGCCGGGGAATTTGTTGGCCTGCTCCGGGATGCGCACGCGCTCCAGGTAATGCATGGCAATTTCCTCGGCCTTGCGCTTGGGCATCTTGCGCACCCACATCGGCGCCAGGGTGCAGTTCTGCAGGATGGTCAGGTGCGGGAACAGGTTGAAGTGCTGGAACACCATGCCCACTTCGCGGCGGATGGCCTCGATCTGCTTGAGGTCGTTGGTCAGCTCCACGCCGTCAACCACGATGCGCCCCTGCTGGTGTTCTTCCAGGCGGTTGAGGCAGCGGATGGTGGTGGACTTGCCCGAGCCCGACGGCCCGCACAGCACGATGCGCTCGCCCTGCTTGACGTTCAGGTTGATGTCTTTCAGTACGTGGAACTGGCCGTACCACTTGTTCACGCCCTGCATCTGGATAATGCCATCGGCGCCCACAGGCTGTTTGATTGCTTCGCTCATGATGACACTCCTAACGCTTGTGGCCAGTGTCCAGCTTGCGCTCCAAATGCACGGAGTAGCGGGACATACTGAAACAGAAAATCCAGAAAACGGCGGCGGCAAACACATAGCCTTCGGTGGCCATGCCCAGCCATTTGGGGTCGGCACCGGCTTGCTTGACGCTGTTGAGCAGGTCGAACAGGCCGATGATGATCACAAGGCTGGTGTCCTTGAACAACGCGATCAAGGTGTTGACGATGCCGGGAATCACCAGCTTGAGTGCCTGCGGCAGCACCACCAGGCCCATGCTGCGCCAGTAGCCCAGGCCCATGGCTGCGGCGGCTTCGTACTGGCCCTTGGGAATGGCCTGCAGGCCCCCGCGCACCACTTCGGCCACGTAGGCGGACTGGAACATGATCACGCCGATCAGCGCGCGCAGCAGCTTGTCGAAGCTCATGCCTTCAGGCAGGAACAGCGGCAGCATTACCGACGACATGAACAGCACGGTGATCAGCGGCACGCCGCGCCAGAACTCGATGAAGGTCACGCATACCACCTTCACCGCCGGCATCTTCGAACGCCGGCCCAGGGCCAGCAAAATGCCCAGCGGCAAGGCGCCGGCAATACCTACCGTGGCGATGACCAGGGTCAGCATCAGGCCGCCCCATTGGCTGGTGGCCACGTTTTCCAGGCCGAAGTAGCCACCGTGCAGCAGGGTGTAGGCCACGATCGGGAAGATCACCAGGAAGCTCAGGCCATACACCGCCTTGCGTGGCACGCGCGGGATGAACAGCGGCGCTGCCCCCAGCACGGCCAGCCATACGGTGAGGTCGACGCGCCAGCGCAGTTCCGCCGGGTAGTAGCCGTACATGAACTGGCCGAAGCGCTGCTCGATGAACACCCAGCAGGCACCGGCCTTGGTGCAGTCTTCACGGGTGGTGCCGGTCCAGTTGGCGTCCAGGAACGCCCAGCTCAGCAGCGGTGGCACCACCAGCCAGATCAGGTACACGGCCAGCAGGGTCAGCAGGGTGTTGAACCAGCTGGAAAACAGGTTGGCGCGCATCCATGCGACAGGGCCGACCGCCAGGTTGGGCGGTGGCATGTTGGGTTTGAATACATGCGACGTCATGGCCGTTTCCTCACCGCTCGATCAGCGCAATGCGCTTGTTGTACCAGTTCATCAGCAGGGAAATGCTGATGCTGATCGCCAGGTACACGCTCATGGTAATGGCGATGACTTCGATCGCCTGCCCGGTCTGGTTGAGCACCGTGCCGGCAAACAGCGAAACCATTTCCGGGTAACCGATACCGGCGGCCAGCGACGAGTTCTTCGCCAGGTTCAGGTATTGGCTGGTCAGCGGCGGAATGATCACCCGCAGCGCCTGGGGAATGATCACCTTGCGCAGCGTGGGCCCGGGGCGCAGGCCCAGGGAACGCGCGGCCTCGGTCTGGCCGTGGCTGACCGACTTGATGCCCGAACGCACGATCTCGGCGATGAACGCTGCGGTGTACACCGTGAGCGCCAGGGTCAAGGCCAGCAGTTCAGGGATCATCACCCAGCCGCCAACGAAGTTGAAGCCGCGCAGCTCGGGCATTTCCCAATGCACCGGGGCGCCGAACGCCAGCGCGCTCAGCGCCGGGATCACCACCAGCAGGGCCACGCCGGCCCAGAACTTGTGGAATGGCTCGCCGGTGGCTTCAAAGCGCTTGTTGGCCCACTTGACCATCGCGACGATGGCGACAATGGCCACCACCACGGCAATCAGGAACGGGTACAGGCCATCGGCCTTGAGGGCCGCCGGCATGTTCAGGCCACGGTTGCTCAGGTAGAAGGTGTTCCACAGGTTATGGCTGCCGCGCGGGCCAGGCATGGTCAGGAACACGGCGAAATACCAGAACAGGATTTGCAGCAGTGGCGGAATGTTGCGGAAGGTCTCGACATACACGGTGGCGAGCTTGTTGACCATCCAGTTGGATGACAGGCGTGCCACGCCGATGACAAAACCCAGCAAGGTCGCCAGGATCACGCCGATGAAGGTCACCAGCAGGGTGTTCAGCAGCCCGATCACAAACACCCGCGCGTAGGTGTCCGACTCGGTGTAGTCGATCAGGTGCTGGGCGATGCCGAAGCCGGCACTGCGTTCAAGGAAGTCGAAGCCGGAAGTGATGCCGCGGTGTTGCAGGTTGGTCTGGGTGTTGTGGAACAGGTACCAGCCCAGGGAGACCACCGCCACGATGGTGATGATCTGGAACAGCCACGCACGCACACGTGGATCGGTCAGGGAAAACCCTTTGGGTGCGCCGATTTGATTTTGCATGAAGTGCCCCGGAAGAAAGGGAATGTAACAGCGCCTGGCGGCATACGGGCCGCCAGGCGCGGGGCTTGCTTAGCGTACTGGTGGGGCGTACTGGATGCCGCCGTTGTTCCACAGCGCGTTCAGGCCGCGGTCAATGGCCAGCGGGGTGCCCTTGCCCAGGTTCTTCTCGAACACTTCGCCGTAGTTGCCGACCTGCGAGACGATCTTCACTACCCAATCCTTTGGCAGCTTCAGGTCCTTGCCGTACTCGCCGTCGCCGCCCAGCAGGCGTGCCACGTCAGGGTTCTTGGTGGACTTGGCTTCTTCCACGACGTTCTTGGAGGTAACGCCAGCCTCTTCGGCGTTGAGCATGGCGAACAGGGTCCACTTGACGATGCTGAACCACTCTTCGTCGCCTTTACGCACGACCGGGCCCAGTGGCTCCTTGGAGATGGTTTCCGGCAGTACCACGTAGTCGCCAGGCGCGGCCAGCTTGGAGCGCTGTGCGTACAGCTGCGACTTGTCGGAGGTCAGCACGTCGCAACGGCCGCTTTCCAGGGACTTGGCGCTTTCGTCGGAGGTGTCGAAGGTGATCGGGGTGTACTTCAGGCCGTTGGCGCGGAAGTAGTCCGAGACGTTCAGCTCGGTGGTGGTACCGGCCTGGATGCAGATGGTTGCACCGTCCAGTTCCTTGGCCGATTTCACGCCCAGCTTCTTGTTGGCCAGGAAGCCCACGCCGTCATAGTAGGTGACACCGGTGAACATCAGGCCCATGCCCGCGTCACGGGAGCTGGTCCAGGTGGTGTTGCGCGACAGCACGTCGATTTCACCGGACTGCAGGGCGGTGAAGCGCTCTTTGGCGTTCAGCTGGCTGAACTTGACCTTGGTGGCGTCGCCGAACACGGCAGCGGCCACGGCGCGGCAGACGTCGGCGTCGATACCCTGGATCTTGCCGGTGGAGTCCGGAACGGAGAAGCCAGGCAGGCCATCACTGACGCCGCACTGAATGAAACCTTTCTTCTGAATCGCGTCCAGAGTGGCGCCTGCCTGGGCAAAGCCGCTTACCCCCAGAACGGTGGCGGCGGTCAGGACAGCCAGGGTGGATTTCAGCATTTTCATTCAAACCTCCAGAATTGCTCTTGTTGTGTCGAGCTGTGTTCTGCCGCACCCTTTTGAGGCGATTTCGACCCGTTGCTGGCTTGTTTTTGGGTCAAGCGGTACAGAACTCATTTTTGATTGTGCAAGTGCAGTCCACCTTCAGGTTTCCTGCAAACTCACGGCTCCTTGATCGGTCGAATAGATGAGGCGTTATGGTTCGCCCCTGTCGTTTCGCATGACCCGTGGAAGGGTGCCTGCGGCCGAACACGATCGCGCTTTGGCCTGAGGCCGTACAGCCTGATAGTGTTACCGCCTGCGTCTTTCCTTCCACTTGGCGGATACATAGCAAAGCGCGTACCACGTTACAGAGCGCAAGCGTTTCAGCGCCCGTCAATAGGAAAACGTGTAGCCTTGCGACATCTTTTTCTCGTATCGCCCCGATACGCCCCTTTGCAATGCACTTTATGAGAGCGTTCGCCCTTTTTTGGAGCAGTCATGAGCAACCCGATGATCCTCGAACCTACCCAGCCAGCCGACGCCTGTGTGATCTGGTTGCACGGCCTGGGCGCCGACCGGTACGATTTCCTGCCGGTAGCTGAAGCCCTGCAGGCCAGCCAGCCAGGCACCCGATTCATCCTGCCCCAGGCGCCCACCCGCCCGGTGACCATCAATGGCGGCTATGAAATGCCGAGCTGGTATGACATCAAGGCCATGACCCCGGCCCGCGCCATCGACGAGGCCCAGCTGGACGAGTCCGCCGATATGGTCAAGGGCTTGATCGATGCGCAAGTGGCCGCAGGTGTGCCAGAACAGCGCATCTTCATTGCCGGGTTCTCCCAGGGTGGCGCCGTGGTGTTGCACACCGCGTTCCTGCGCTACCAGGGCACGCTGGGTGGGGTACTGGCGCTTTCCACTTACGCACCGACCTTCAATGAACAGGTGCAGCTGAGCGCCACCCAGCGCGCCACGCCGGTGCTGTGCCTGCACGGCGACCAGGACGAGGTGGTGTTCAATGCCATGGGCCGCAGCGCCCACGACCACCTCAAGCAGTGGGGCGTGGCCGTGGAATGGCGCGAATACCCGATGGGGCATGAAGTGGTGATTGAAGAGATTCGCGACATTGCCGCGTGGCTGGGCCAGAAGCTGGCCTGACCCACGTGTGGGAGCTGCTACTACGCGCCCGATTCTTGCATTACACTGCCCGGCGTATACTCCTTAACCAAAAAAATGAGAAGACCGTGCTCAAAGCACTCAAGAACCTGTTCGGAAAAAGCGAGGCTGAGCCGCTCGCAGCCGCAGTGACTGCTCCTGAAGCACCGAGCCCGTCTCGGCAAGCGGCCAACCCCACGCCCGTGGAAACCTTGAAGGAACCCGTGACCCTGTCAGCCCCAACGCCCGTACCCGCCCCCACCCCTGTTAGCCAAGCCGAAGCCGACCTGGTCAAGCCCTCCCCCCGCGAACGCAAGCCCAAGCCGGCCGCCGCACTGTGGAAACTGGAAGACTTCAAGGTCGAACCCCAGGAAGGCAAGACCCGCTTCCACGACTTCAAGCTCTCCAGCGAGCTGATGCACGCCATCCACGACCTCGGTTTCCCCTACTGCACGCCCATCCAGGCGCAAGTGCTGGGCTACACCCTGAAGGGCAAGGATGCGATTGGCCGGGCCCAGACCGGCACCGGCAAGACCGCGGCCTTCCTGATTTCGATCATCACCCAATTGCAGCAGACCCCGCCGCCCAAAGAGCGCTACATGGGCGAGCCACGGGCGCTGATCATCGCCCCCACCCGCGAACTGGTGGTACAGATCGCCAAGGACGCGGCCAACCTGACCAAGTACACCGGCCTGAACGTGATGACGTTCGTCGGCGGCATGGACTTCGACAAGCAGCTCAAGCAGCTGGAAGCCCGTTACTGCGACATCCTGGTGGCCACCCCGGGCCGCCTGCTCGACTTCAACCAGCGCGGTGAAGTGCACCTGGACATGGTCGAGGTGATGGTGCTGGACGAAGCCGACCGCATGCTCGACATGGGCTTCATTCCCCAGGTGCGCCAGATCATTCGCCAGACCCCGCCGAAAAGCGAGCGTCAGACCCTGCTGTTCTCCGCCACCTTCACCGAAGACGTGATGAACCTGGCCAAGCAGTGGACCACCGACCCTGCCATCGTCGAGATCGAGCCGGAAAACGTCGCCAGCGAAACCGTGGAACAGCACGTTTACGCCGTAGCGGGCAGCGACAAGTACAAGCTGCTGTACAACCTGGTCAACGACAACGGCTGGGAGCGGGTGATGGTGTTTGCCAACCGCAAGGACGAAGTGCGGCGCATCGAGGAAAAACTGGTGCGTGACGGCGTCAACGCCGCGCAACTGTCGGGCGACGTGCCGCAGCACAAGCGCATCAAGACCCTGGAAGGCTTCCGCGAAGGCAAGATCCGCGTGCTGGTGGCCACCGACGTGGCCGGGCGTGGCATTCACATCGATGGCATCAGCCACGTGATCAACTTCACCCTGCCCGAAGACCCGGACGACTACGTGCACCGTATCGGCCGGACTGGCCGTGCGGGCATGAGCGGCGTGTCGATCAGCTTTGCCGGCGAGGATGACTCCTACCAGTTGCCATCGATCGAGGCGCTGCTGGGCCGCAAGATCAGCTGCGAGATGCCGCCGACCGAGCTGCTGCGCGCCGTGCCGCGCAAGCATTCCTGATACACCGCGGCGTTTCCGGACGCCGCCTGGCGGCAGCTGCTACGCGGACTTGTAGCAGCCGCGGCCGCGGTTACCGCCAGCGGTCAGCCGCCTGGTTGTCGCTGGCCTTGCCCTCTACCCAGCGCTCCCCTGCCCCGGTCTGCTCCTTCTTCCAGAACGGCGCGCGGGTCTTCAGGTAGTCCATGATGAAGTTGCAGGCGTCGAACGCCGCCTGCCGGTGGGCGCTGGCCACGCCAACGAAGACGATGGGCTCGCCCGGCGCCAAGGCGCCGATGCGGTGCAGCACCTCGACCTTCAGCAACGGCCAGCGCTGCTCGGCTTCCACCACGATCTTGCCCAGGGCCTTCTCGGTCATGCCCGGGTAATGCTCCAGGAACATGCCGGCCACCTCCAGGCCGTCGTTGAAGTCCCGCACGTACCCCACGAAACTCACCACCGCCCCCACGCCCACATTGGCGGCGTGCATGGCATTCACTTCAGCACCTGGGTCGAACGGCTCGGGCTGCACACGAACGGTCATGTTCAGCCCCCGGTCACGGGCGGGAAGAACGCCACTTCGTCGCCGTCGGCCACCGGCTCGTCCAGCTTGCACAGGTCCTGGTTGCGCGCGCACATCAGGTTGGCTTCACCCAGCACGCTCCAGTTGCCACCGCGCTCCAGCAGCTCCTGGCGCACGTCTTCCAGGGTGCTGAAGGTGCCCACCAGCTCTTCGCCATCCATGCCCATGGCTTCCCGGTAACGGGCGAAATAAACGATGTCGACCTTCATGCCTGATCCGCCTGGTAGTGGCCGCTCTTGCCGCCGATTTTCTCCAGCAGGCGCACGCTCTCGATGGTCATGCCCTTGTCCACGGCCTTGCACATGTCATAGATGGTCAGCGCGGCGACGCTGGCGGCGGTCAGCGCCTCCATTTCCACCCCGGTCTGCCCGGCCAGCTTGCAGCGCGCCACGATCAGCACCGCATCGTCACCGTCGGCGCTCAGCTGCACCTTGACGCTGGTGAGCATCAACGGGTGGCACAGCGGAATCAGGTCGCTGGTCTTCTTCGCCGCCTGGATGCCGGCGATGCGCGCCACGGCAAACACGTCACCCTTGGGGTGGTCGCCGTCGACAATCATCTGCAAGGTAGCGGGCAGCATGCGCACCCGCGCCTGGGCCACGGCTTCGCGGGACGTCACGGCTTTTTCGGTGACATCGACCATGTTGGCATGGCCTTGGGAATCGAGATGGGTCAGCACTTGCGCAGCTCCTGGGGGCAGAGGGGGGATTGTAAACCCGGGGCACTGCCATTGCACGGCACCGCGGCCCTCGGATATTTCCTGCCCCAATCGGGAATTATCCGATTTTCCACGCAGCGCTACCCCCCAATAATCACGCCCCATCATCCCTCTGGAGCATAGCCATGCCAGACCTAACGTTGACGGCGCGCGCCTGCGCCCTGCTGCTCGGGCTGCTGTGCCTGGGCATAGAGCACACTCATGCTGCGGAAGTAGTGATTACCGCAAGGATGGAAAACCAGAAAATCGTCGATACCACCACCCCCTCCCGATACTGCGGCATGTGGGGAAACATGTGCAAATTCGCAAGAACCATCGACGTTCCGTTTAACTTCAGTAAGCAGGTGGACCTCGCCTCATCGGATAACCGCGACAAGATCTATGTGCAGCTGCCATCACGCCAACCAGTCACCTTGGTGAACCGCTCCACACAGGAGACAGCAACCGCAAAGTTGGCATTCGGTTATATCAGCCAAAAGGCGACTTACCAGACCCATCGCGTCGTCACCCCGGGCATTACGACCTGCGAGGCTCCCGGCGGACTCCTTGGGGGGCCGGGTTACGTCAAATTTCTGTGGTTTGGATTCCACGCTGACGCTCAACGTCCTTGCGTTGCCGATGTGGCCCGCCGCGAGGCCATTGAAGAGTCCGACGTCAGTGAAATGATGGTTTCCTACATCGCGGACTTCCCTGCGTTGACATCCTTGACCCCAGGGCTGTGGGAAGGCCACATCGACTACCCCATCGGGCCTGGCAACGGCTTCGACTTCGGCAACCTCACGCGCATGAGCGCCAACTCCATCCGTTTTCGCATCGAACTGGAGGTCAAGCATGATATGCAGGTTGAAATGCCCGCCAGCGGCAGCCGGGTTGAAGTGCTGCCACCAGGGGGATGGAAGCCATGGGAAACCACCAACGCGGTACCGCCCCGACTATTCCACGACACCCCGTTGAAGGTATGGGCCTCTAGCCCGTTCGCTGTATATGTGACGTGCCAATACGGCGCCAGCGCGGAGTTCTGCAATATGGTCACCCGGCCTTCCAACGACGTGACGCCCGTGTACACGGCTCTTACCTTGCCTGCCACCTTCAACTTCAACGGCCAGCCGGTGACCCGCCTGCCATTGGGCGTGGGTGCCGCAAATGCCAAGCTGTTGACCCCCGCAGGCAACGTTTCAAGCCAACCAGGCCAGGTGCATTTCGATGTGCAGCAGGCCGACGTCAAACACATGCTCAGCCACTTCCGGGGAGCCAGCTATCAAGGCAACGTAACATTGGTGTTTGACGCCAACCCATGAAAAACGCCGCCATTGCCGGAGCAATGGCGGCGTCTGGGCATCAGCCGTCAGGTTTACAGATGCGACTCGGCATACTCCGCCAGAATCGAGCGCGGTACCCCTTGCAGGGTGATGTGCACCCCATTGGGGAAGTCCTTGAAACGCTCGGTCAGGTAGGTCAGGCCAGAGCTTGGCGCCGACAGGTACGGGGTGTCGATCTGCGCCAGGTTACCCAGGCAGATCACCTTGGAACCCGCACCGGCACGGGTGATGATGGTCTTCATCTGGTGCGGGGTCAGGTTCTGGCACTCGTCGATCAGGATAAGGCTCTGCTGGAAGCTGCGGCCACGGATGTAGTTCAGTGACTTGAACTGCAGCGGTACCTTGCTGAGGATGTAATCGACACTGCCGTGGGTGTTTTCATCGTCCATGTGCAGCGCTTCGAGGTTGTCGGTGATGGCCCCCAGCCAAGGTTCCATCTTCTCCGCCTCGGTGCCCGGCAGGAAGCCGATCTCCTGGTCCAGCCCCTGCACGCTGCGCGTGGCGATGATACGGCGGTAACGCTTGGTCACCATGGTCTGCTCGATGGCCGCGGCCAGGGCCAGGATGGTCTTGCCCGAACCGGCGGCGCCGGTCAGGTTGACCAGGTGGATGTCCGGGTCCAGCAGCGCGAACAGCGCCAGTGCCTGGTGAATGTCGCGCGGCTTCAGGCCCCAGGCTTCCTGGTGCAGCAGCGGCTCCTGGTGCAGGTCGAGCAGCAGCAGCTCATCGTCCTTCACACCCTTGATCCAGCCCACGAAGCCTTGCTCATCAATGACGAACTCATTGATGTGCACGGCCGGCAGCTGTTCCTGCAGCTGCACGCGGTGCCAGGTGCGGCCATGGTCCTGGCGGGTTTCCACCTTGCTGACACGGTCCCAGAACGAGCCGGTCATTTCGTGGTAGCCCTGTGACAGCAGGGAGACGTCGTCCACCAGCTGGTCGGTGCTGTAGTCCTCGGCCGCGATACCGCAGGCACGGGCCTTGAGGCGCATGTTGATGTCTTTGGTAACCAGGACCACGTCCCAGTCTTTCTTGCGTTGGTGCAGGTCAACCAGCTGGTTGATGATGATGTTGTCGTTGAGGTTGCCCGGCAGCACGGTGGTGGGCGGGCCGCCCTTGGTCATGAGGATGGACAGGAAGCCCTTCGGCGCACCCTTGCCCCGCTGAATCGGCACGCCCAGCTCCACATCCGCAGGGCAGGCGTCGCCCAGGGTCTGGTCGATCAGGCGGATGGCTTGCCGGCATTCGGCGGCCACTGACTGCTTGCCGCTTTTCAGCTTGTCCAGTTCTTCCAGAACCGTCATGGGGATGGCGACGTGGTGTTCTTCAAAGTTCAGCAACGCGTTTGGATCGTGGATCAGTACATTGGTATCGAGCACATAAAGGATTGGCTTGTCGGAAGAAATGGTGCGTCCTTGATCATCCATACTCGGTCACCTTTGAGAGAGCCGTTCGACGCAATACCTGAACGGTGCTGCGCCGCGAAGTGACCGCCGTTTCCGCACACCCCAGAGGGCTGTGGGCGTGTGGAACTGCAACTGCGATGGGCCGGGTGACGACGCCACCTGTGCTGCAGGGTTCGGCGATCTAGCTTCGTAATACCGCAAAACCCATGACGTTAAAAAGCACTTTGACGCTTTTTTGAAGTTTATTTTTCTGCATGACGAATAACGCTTGGCGCAGGGGAAAAGCACCGGTAAAGTCAGAAGTCCACCCCCCAACTTCGCCCTTGGAAATTTTGCCTTTCCAGCCTTGCCGTGCCCGTAATCATTGGCTATGACGCCCGGTTACTGAAACTGCCGGCAGTCCTGCCAACCGATCCCCGCCTGCGCCGTTTGCGTGACCAACCAGGGCAACGCTACCTGCACTTTTGCCTGGGTATCGTGGAACGCGATAACCCCGTGGCGCCACAGCAGCATCAGCGTCAACACGCGCTGGGCGCTCTGCTCGGCGGTCAGCTGGCCATTGCTGTCCTGGGAGTCGATGTCCCACAGCGCCACTTTCACTTGCTGGGTGCTCAGGAAACTGTCGGCATCGGCCCGGCGGGTGCCGTAGGGCGGGCGGAACAACGGCACATAGTTGTCCGGCAACTCGCTTTCCACCAGGTTGGTGCTGCGCGTGATGGAGCCCTGCCAGTCGTTCCAGTCGGCATGGGAGCGGTACTGCCACCCCTGCACGCCCACGCACTGGCCTTTATATAAGGCCAGCAGGCTGCCGGGCTCGCCCTTGTCGCGGCGGTTGCTGAAATTTTGCCCCAGCACGAAGAAGGTGGCGTTGATGCTCTGCTTGCGCAGGTAGTCGGTGACCCACTCGGTGCTGCCCACCGCAATACTGGGGCCACTGTCGAACGTCAGCAAAAACACCCGATCATTGAAATCGGCGCCGTTCAGCTCGTTTTCGGAGATTTTCAGCACTTCACTGCTGATTTGTGGCGACAGTGCGGCCTTGCGCAGCAGCTCGTCCACGTAGATCAGGTCGAACACCCGCGCCGGTGCGCCCCAGTTGGCATAGAAAGAGTCCGGCGCCACGGCGAAATTGTTCGCCTGGGTGCGCAGGTCGTCGAGGCTGTCGATGGCGAAGCAGAACGAGGCGTCCTGATCGCAGCTTTGCTGGGCCGCGTCATAGTTTTTCCACAGGCGCTGCCACAGCTGCTGGCGCAGCGTATTGATGGCCACCATGTTCACCGTGCGCAGGTCCAGGCGGTCGGCCAGGTCGGCTTCGTCCAGGGCCTCTGACTGCAGCAGCACATGGGCGAACATGAGGATTTCCGCGCGCGAGGCCACATCGAACAGCGCCGGCGTGGTCAGCGTCTCGGGCCAGGAACTGCGCTCGATGGTGGCCACCGGCGGCGGCACGGCGGCCTGGGCGCCAAGGCTGGCAAGGGCGGCAAATAGCAGGCAGGCAAGGCGCAAGGGCGGATCTCCATGGGCGGGGTGCCGGAATCATAAACCATCAGGCAGCCACCCGTAGCAGCGGCCACAGGCCGCGTCCGGCAGCACCGCCGATCCTCTATCGCCCTAATAGATGGAGTTCCCCGCCCCCAGCCCCTAAAATCGCGGCCACGATAAATGGAGACGATTTCATGCTGACGGTGATTTCCCCCGCCAAGACCCTGGATTACGAAACGCCCCCCGTAACCGATCGCTTCACCCAGCCGCAGTACCTTGACCACAGCCAGGAACTGATCCAGATCCTGCGCGAGCTGGCGCCGGCGCAGATCAGCGAGCTGATGCACCTGTCCGACAAACTGGCGGGCCTGAACGCCGCGCGCTTCGGCAGCTGGAACCCGGCCTTCACCCCCGACAACGCCAAGCAGGCGCTGCTGGCCTTCAAGGGTGACGTGTACACCGGCCTTGATGCCAACAGCCTCACCGACGCCGATTTCAGCTACGCCCAGGACCACTTGCGCATGCTGTCCGGGCTGTACGGCCTGCTGCGCCCGCTGGACCTGATGCAGCCCTACCGCCTGGAAATGGGCACCAAACTGGCCAACGCCCGCGGCAAGGACCTGTACGCCTTCTGGGGTACGCGCATCAGCGAATGGCTGAACGAAACCCTGGCCGAACAGGGCGACGACCTGCTGCTGAACCTGGCCTCCACCGAGTACTTCTCGGCGGTCAAGCGCACGGCCTTGAAGGCCCGCATCATCAACACCGAGTTCAAGGACCTGAAGAACGGCCAGTACAAGATCATCAGCTTCTACGCCAAGAAGGCCCGGGGCATGATGAGCCGCTTCGTCATCCAGGAACGCATCAACGACCCGCAGCAGCTCAAGCAGTTCGATGCGCAGGGTTACTACTACAGCGCCGAACAGTCGAAACCCGACAACCTGGTTTTCCTGCGCGACCACCCCGCCGACTGAGCCTCTTTTCGGTGCACCGTTTTGTCCTACAAAACGGGCACCGCTACCCCTGCGTAAAAGTGCAGAGTGCCACCACACGCCAAGCCTTTGGCGTCAAATACACGTCAAATTAGATGATTGCCGTACTTCATTCAGCTCCCGTTCAGGAAACTTCGATTTTTTTGACGACTTTTTTTTGAATGCTGGCACAAAAATATGACGCCGTCGCAAGTCCCCAGCCCCGCAGGACAAAACCGTACAGTGCTATCAATATGAAAGCATTTGTAACCGTGAATTTCTTGAAGATTTTGTCATCAGGGCCCGATGGCATCAGGAACTAATTCCAAATCCAATAGCTCATACCACCCGTAACGATTCTCGAGCGCTATGTGAGAGATGACCTACAGCGAAACAGGGAACGATTCGAGCCTTATCGTTCGAATAACTTTCAAACGACGGTTATTACCACGACCGGAAGTTGATCTCAGGAGAGAACGCACCAAAAGCAAACGTTGACACGGCCACGCCAGAGCCCCGTTTACCGAGCTCCTGCAAAGCGTCTTAGTGCTTGATTTCATTGGCGGCTAGCCAAGATCGCAGTCAGCACTGCCAGCAAGGAAGTCGTCTTTGTAATACAGGCTGGCTACACACCAGGGCACAAGCCCACGACACGGCCAAGTGCTGCGCTACTTGAGTGCATTGTTACGCACTCACTTTTAAATACATGCCTGCAAGCGGGAGCATGACATTCAATTGTCACACTTCCGAGTGCGCGAATACTGCTGGTTAATTAAACCCGGTCTGGCTCTTACTTATTTGAGTCGGCGCGATAACACATGAGGTGAATGCGATGCGTATCAGCATCTTCGGTTTGGGTTATGTCGGTGCAGTCTGTGCCGGTTGCCTGTCTGCACGCGGTCACGACGTGGTTGGCGTGGATATTTCCAAGGCCAAGATTGACCTAATCAACAACGGCAAATCGCCTATCGTCGAACCGGGCCTAGAAGAACTTCTGGCACAGGGAATTCAAAGCGGCCGCCTGCGTGGCACCACCGATTTCTCCGAAGCCATTCGTGACACGGACCTGTCGATGCTTTGCGTCGGTACCCCGAGCAAAAAGAACGGCGACCTGGAACTCAACTACATCGAATCGGTGTGCCGTGAAATCGGTTTCGTCCTGCGTGACAAAACCACCCGCCACACCATCGTGGTCCGCAGCACCGTGCTGCCGGGCACCGTCAAGAACGTGGTGATCCCGATTCTGGAAGACTGCTCGGGCAAGAAAGCCGGCGTCGACTTCGGCGTGGCGGTGAACCCCGAGTTCCTGCGTGAATCCACCGCGATCAAGGACTACGACCACCCACCGATGACCGTCATCGGCGAGTTCGACGCAGCCTCCGGCGATGCCCTGCAGTCCCTGTACGAAGAGCTCGACGCACCGATCATCCGCAAGGACATCGAAGTGGCCGAGATGATCAAGTACACCTGCAACGTGTGGCACGCCACCAAGGTCACCTTCGCCAACGAGATCGGCAACATCGCCAAGGCAGTCGGCGTCGACGGCCGCGAAGTGATGGACGTGGTGTGCCAGGACAAGGCCCTGAACCTGTCCCAGTACTACATGCGCCCAGGCTTCGCCTTCGGCGGCTCGTGCCTGCCCAAGGACGTGCGCGCCCTGACCTACCGCGCAAGCTCGCTGGACGTGGACGCGCCGCTGCTGAACTCGCTGATGCGCAGCAACGTGTCCCAAGTGCAGAACGCCTTCGACATCATCTCCAGCCACGACAAGCGCAAGGTCGCCCTGCTGGGCCTGAGCTTCAAGGCCGGCACCGACGACCTGCGCGAAAGCCCGCTGGTGGAACTGGCCGAGATGCTGATCGGCAAGGGCTTCGACCTGAAGATCTACGACAGCAACGTCGAGTACGCCCGTGTCCACGGTGCGAACAAGGACTACATCGAGTCGAAGATCCCGCACGTGTCGTCGCTGCTGGACTCGGACTTCGAGGGCGTCATCGACAACTCGGACGTGATCATCCTGGGCAACCGCGACGAGAAATTCCGTTCGCTGGTGCAATCGGTGCCACACGGCAAGCAGGTCATCGACCTGGTGGGCTTCATGCCCAACACCACCTGCCCGGAAGCCCGCACTGAAGGGATCTGCTGGTAAGGCCTGGGGCCTGCCGGTTCGCCGGCAGGCCCGCTCCCCTTCCCCGCAATGACCGACAATCGATACGGACGCAGATCATGCACAGGCTAAAACACGGTCTACTCCAGGCCGCCGGATGGTTGTTCTACCTGACATTGCTGATGGCACTCGCCCTGGCGTTGCCGACGACTCTTTTCGACTCGCAGTCGAAAGACTTCATTTTCCTGATTGGCGCCGTGGGTATCTGGCGCTATTCGATGGGCGCCACGCACTTCGTGCGCGGCATGCTGTTCCTGTACGTGGTGTACCCGCACCTGCGCCGCAAGGTGCAGAAACTGGGCGCCGCCGCCGACCCCAGCCATGTATTCCTGATGGTCACCAGCTTCCGCATCGACGCGCTGACCACCGCCCAGGTGTACAGCTCGGTGATCCGCGAAGCCATCAACTGCGGCTACCCCACCACCGTGGTGTGCTCGCTGGTGGAAATGTCCGATGAACTGCTGGTCAAGGCGCTGTGGGCCAAGATGGCTCCCCCTGACCGCGTCTCCCTCGACTTCGTGCGCATTGCCGGCACCGGCAAGCGCGACGGCCTGGCGTTCGGCTTCCGCGCCATCTCCCGCCACCTGCCCGACGACAACGCGGTAGTGGCGGTGATCGACGGCGACACCGTGCTGGCCGATGGCTGCGTACGCAAGACCGTGCCCTGGTTCAAGCTGTACGAAAACGTCGGTGGCCTGACCACCAACGAATTCTGCGAAGTGCGCGGCGGCTACATCATGAGCGAATGGCACAAGCTGCGCTTCGCCCAGCGCCACATCAACATGTGCTCCATGGCCCTGTCCAAGCGCGTGCTGACCATGACCGGGCGCATGTCGGTGTTCCGCGCCACCGTGGTCACCAACCCCGAGTTCATCGCCGACGTGGAAAGCGACTCCCTGGAGCACTGGCGCCTGGGCCGCTTCAAGTTCCTCACCGGTGACGACAAGTCCAGCTGGTTCAGCCTGATGCGCCTTGGCTATGACACCTTCTACGTGCCCGATGCCGCGATCAACACCGTGGAGCACCCGCCCGAGAAGAGCTTCCTCAAGGCCAGCCGCAAGCTGATGTACCGCTGGTACGGCAACAACCTGCGCCAGAACTCCCGCGCGCTGGGCCTGGGCGTGCGCCGCCTGGGGGTGTTCACCAGCATCGTGCTGTTCGACCAGCGAGTGTCCATGTGGACCAGCCTGCTGGGCCTGACCGCGGCCATTATCGCCACGCTCAAGTTCAACATCGCGTTCCTGCTGGGTTACCTGCTGTGGATCGGCATCACCCGATTGATCCTGACCATCATGCTGATGTGCTCGGGCCACTCGGTAGGGCCTGCCTATCCGGTGATCCTGTATTACAACCAGATCGTCGGCGCGATCATGAAGATCTACGTGTTCTTCCGCCTCGACAAGCAGTCCTGGACCCGCCAGCCCACCGTGCTCAAACGCGATCTCGCGAGCTTTCAACAATGGTTCAACACCTGGTCTTCACGGACCATGACGTTCTCGGCCGCCAGCATCTTCGTGGCTGTGCTGTTCGTGATGGTGTGAACCGGACACTAATGGATTAACCAGGAATTACCGCCATGAATAACGCCGTGAACGTGAATGTCGTGCATGAATCCGAAGCCCAGCGCCAGCACGCCCGGGTCAAGCTGCCCGCCAAGCTGCGCTACCAGGGGCCCAACCGGGAAAACATCGAGGTGCGCATCGAGGACCTGTCGGCCGGTGGCCTGGCCTTCCACGCGCCCAAGCCGCTGAAAGAAGGTGAAGTGCACCGTGGCCGCCTGATGTTCGTCATCGACACCCTGGGCCTGGGCATGGACATCGAGTTCCAGGTGCGCTCGTTCAACGACAGCACCGGCCGCGTGGGTTGCCAGTTCCAGAACCTGGAACAGCAGGACATCGCCACCATGCGCCACCTGATCACCTCGCACCTGAGCGGCGAGATCATCAGCGTCGGCGACGTGCTGGGCACCCTGCAGCGCGACAACTTCACCAAGGCGCGCAAGGACAAGAAACTGGGCGGTGGCCAGTCGGCGTTCGCCCGCCTGAAAGCCGTGACCTTCAGCGCCGGCGTGTTCGTGGTGGGCCTGGCAGCCTTCGGTTTCGTGCTGAAATCGGTGTACGGCCTGTACTTCGTGACCCACGCCCAGGCGGGCTTGGTCGCCGCGCCATCGATGAACATCACCATGCCACGCGACGGCACCGTGCAAAGCCTGGTAGGCGCTGACGGCGTGGCCCCCAAGGGCGCACCGCTGGCCAGCTTCAGCACCAGCATGCTCGACGTGCTGAAAGGCAACCTGGACCCCGACCAACTGCAACCCGACAAGATCACCGAACTGTTCGGCAAGCAAATGACCGGCACCCTGACCTCGCCGTGTGACTGCACCGTGGGCCAGCAGCTGGTTGCCGACGGCCAGTACGCCAGCAAGGGCGACGTGATCTTCACCCTGGTACCGCGCAACACCACCGCCAACGTCGAGGCGCGCTTCGCCTACCGCCAGTTCGGCGAAGTGACCCCGGGCACCGCAGTGAACTTCCAGGTGGCCGGCGACAGCACCGTGCGCCAGGGCAAGATCATCAACGCCACCAGCATCAACCCGCTGGACCTGTCCTCGGACCTGCGCGTGCAGATCCAGCCCGACGAGCCACTGAACAGCAACCTCACCGGCCGCGCCGTGGACGTCAGCAGCGACCGTGGTCCGTCGCTGAACTGGCTGATGGACAAAGCCATGGCCGCCGGCCAGTAAGTGGGATCGAGGAGAACACCTGTGGCTAGCACTCTAAGAATATTGCCAGGATCTGCACTGCTGGGCCTGGCCGTTGCCATCGGCCTGGCCGGTTGCAGCGGCCTGCCGGACCAACGCCTGGCCAACGAAGCCTTGAAGCGTGGCGACACCGCGCTGGCCCAGCAGAATTATCAGCAACTGGCAGACCTGGGCTACACCGAAGCCCAGGTGGGCCTGGCCGATATCCAGGTGGGCACCCGTGACCCCGAGCAACTGCGCCAGGCCGAGGCGACTTACCGCGCCGCGGCCGATACCTCGCCGCGGGCCCAGGCCCGCCTGGGCCGGCTGCTGGCGCTCAAGCCGCACCCAACCGAGGCCGAGCAGCGCGAAGCCGAAGGTTTGCTGAAGAAAGCGTTCGCCAACGGCGAGGGCAACACCCTGACGCCGCTGGCCATGCTGTACCTGCAATACCCCAACACTTTCCCGGGCGTTAACGCCCAGGCAAAGATCAACGAATGGCAGGCCGCCGGTTACGCCGAGGCCAACCTGGCCCAGGTACTGGTGTACCGCATCCAGGGAACCTACGACCAGCACCTGGACGACGTCGAGAACCTGTGCCGCAAGGCGCTGAACGTGGCCGACGTGTGCTACGTGGAGTTGGCCACCGTGTACCAGAAACGCCAGCAGACCGACCGCCAGCAAGCGCTGTTGGCGCAGCTGCAGGCCGCCTACGCCCGCGGCGCCGTGCCGGCCATGCGCGTGGACGCCGTGGCCCGTGTGCTGGGTGACGCCACCCTGGGCCAGACCGACGAGAAAACCGCCCAGGCCATGCTGGAAAAGATCGCCCCGGTGTACCCCGCCTCGTGGGTCAGCCTGGCGCAATTGCTCTACGACTTCCCGGAACTGGGTGACGTCGACAAGATGATGGAATACCTGGACAAGGGCCGCAACGCCGACCAGCCGCGCGCCGAGCTGCTGCTGGGCAAGGTGTACTACGAAGGCAAGCTGGTGATCCCGGACGCGAAAAAGGCCGAGCAGCACCTGCAGGCCGCCGCCCCTACCCAGATCAGCGCCCACTACTACCTGGGCCAGATCTACCGCCGCGGCTACCTGGGCAAGCCCGAGCCGCAAAAGGCCGTGGACAACCTGCTGATGGCCGCCCGTGGTGGCCAGGCCAGCGCCGACTTCGCCTTGGCCCAATTGTACTCGGGCGGCCGTGGCACCCAGCCCAACCCGGTGTACGCCTACATGTTCGTGCAACTGGCCAAGGCCCAGCCAGAGCCGGCACAGCCGGTGCTGGACCTGGCCACCCAACTGGAAACCACGCTGTCGCCAGACCAACGCGCCCAGGCCCAGCAACTGCTGCAACAGGAGCAGCACGTGCGCGGTGCCATGAACCAGAACAGCAGCATTGCCCTGCAGACGCTGGAAGACGAAGACGCTGAGGACAAATCGCTATGACTTTGAACCAATGGATGAAAGCCGGCATTGGCCTGGGCTTCGCCGCGCTCTGGTCCTGCCCGACACTGGCCGCGCTGACCGCCGACCAGAACTTCGGCATCGAGATCAAGGGCACGCTGCAGTCTGAAGACGACCGCGACCTGGGCACCCGTTCCGGCGGCGACGTCAACGGCCTGGGCCTGGACCTGCGCCCTTGGGCGTACGGCCAATGGGGCAACTGGAGCGCCTATGCGATGGGCCAGTTGGTGACCGCCACCGACACCATCCAGACCGACACCCTGCAAGAGTCCAACGTCAGCAGCGACAGCACTGCCAGCGGCCGCGAGCAGAAAAAGAACTACCTGGCCATGCGTGAATTCTGGGTCGGCTACAGCGGCTTCACGCCCTACCCCGGCGAGATCCTCAAGTTCGGCCGCCAGCGCCTGCGCAATGACGACGGCGAATGGAAAGACACCAACATCGAGGCCCTGAACTGGGACTTCGACACCACCCTGCTGCGCGCCCACGCCGGCGTGGCCGAGCGGTTCAGCGAGTACCGCACCGACCTCACCGAGCTGTCGGCCAGCGACAAGGACGTGCTGCACGCCTACGGCGACGTCTCGTACCAGTGGACGCCCGGCCAGTGGGTTGGCGTGCGCGCCCACCACACCCATGACAGCGGCAGCCTGCCGAGCACCGGCGAGGCCATCGACGATTCGGACAAGAGCAGCACCGGCGACCTGACCTGGCTGGGCCTTGAGGCCGACAGCGACGCCTATAACCACGACAACCTGAACACCATCAATTACTGGAGCAGCCTGACGTTCATGTCCGGCAACCGCGACAGCATTGGCAGCAACGTGGTGGACGGCCAGACCGTGGCGGGCGACAAGAGCAGCGGCCACGTCAACGGCTGGGCCACCGACCTGGGCCTGCGCGTGCACCTGAACCCCGAGTGGCAAGTGGGCGGTGCCTATTCGCGCGCCAGCCGCGACTACGAACAGAACGGCCTGCAAAGCAACCGCTCGACCTGGACCGGCACCCGTGCCCGCGTGGCCCGCTTCGGCGAGGCCTACCAGGCCGAGATGGCCAACACCCAGACCGCCTCGCTGTTTGCCTCCTGGCAACTGCGCGACGAATACGACGCCAGCCTGATCTACCACAAGTTCTGGCGCGTGGACGGCAACCAGGGTATCGGCACCAACACCCTGGACGCGGTGAACACCACCGTCGACCCGGAAAACCCTACCGACATCACCTCCATCAGCTCGCTGCCGCTGGCTGACGGTGACAAGGACCTGGGCCAGGAGATGGACCTGGTGGTCAGCAAGTACTTCAAGCAAGGCCTGCTGCCTGCCGCCCTGAGCCAGTCCATTGACGAGCCTTCGGCCCTGGTGCGCCTGCGCGCCGGTGTGTTCAAGCCCGGCTCGGCGTATGGCAGCGAAGTGGACAGCTACATGCACCGCGCCTTTATCGACGTGATCTGGCGCTTCTGATGCGACCGCGAAGGGAGTGCGATGAAATGATGAATTCAGACAGATTGCCATGGCCCAGGGCGTTGCTGGCCACCGCCCTGCTGCTGGCCAGCGGCGCTGCCCTGGCGGCGGCGCCGGCCGCCCACCCGGCACCGGCGCTGGGCGATGACGAGGCCAAGACCCTGCAGCAGGCGAAGACCTACACCATCACCACCGCGGCCCCCGAGTCGCTGGAGCTGGCCGCGCCAAAACTGCCCGACCTCAGCGGCTACACCGCCAAGGCCGTGGCCGCCAAGATCGACCGCCGCAAGGCCGGCAAGGTCGTGGTCAAGCGCATGCTGCAGGAAGACGTGCTCAAGGAATTCATCGGTGGCGACAACAAGATGGCCGAATGGGTGAACCGCCAGCACGGCATTCCCCAGGCCATCTTCGTCGAGGACGGCTACGTCAACCTCACCGAGCTGACGCGCAAGCTGCCCAAGCAGTACATCCGCGAAACCGCGCCGGGCGTGTACCTGGCCCGCCTGCCGATCGTGGTCGGCCACAACGGCATCCTCGAAATCGACAAGCAGGCCAAGGAGCTGCGCCTGTCCCAGGAAGGCGGCGCGTTCATCGTCAACGACGGCAAGCTGTTCGTGCGTGACACCAAGGTGACCGGCTGGCGCGAGGCCGAGAACGGCCCCGCCACCTTCCGCGACCCCAAGGAGTTCCGCCCGTTCCTGCTGTCCTGGGGCGGCACCGAGACCTACATGGTCAACACGGTGATGGCGAGCATGGGCTACAACCAGTCCAAGTCATACGGCGTGAGCATTTCCCAGTACACCCCCAACATGACCGCGCAGATGGGCCGTGGCGAGCCGACCGGCTGGATCATCGGCAGCACCTTCTCGGACATGTGGTACGGCTTCTACTGCTATGAAACCAGCGACTTCGTGGTGAAGAGCAATACCTACCACGACAACATCATCTACGGCATCGACCCGCACGACCGTTCCCACGGCCTGATCATCGCCGACAACACCGTGTACGGCACGAAGAAGAAGCACGGCATCATCGTTTCGCGGGAGGTGAACAACAGCTTCATCATCAACAACCGCAGCTACGACAACCACCTCTCGGGCGTGGTGATCGACCGTAACAGCGTGGGCAACCTGGTGGCCTACAACAAGATCTACAAGAACCACACCGACGGCATCACCCTGTACGAAAGCGCCGACAACCTGCTGTGGGGCAACATGCTGCTGGGCAACAAGCGCCACGGCATCCGCGTGCGCAACAGCACCAACATCCGCCTCTACGAGAACAAGGCCCTGGGCAACGGCCTGACCGGCGTGTACGGCCACATCAAGGACCTGAGCAACACCGACCGCAACATCAAGCTCGACCCGTTCGACGCCCAGGTCTCGCTGATCCTGGTGGGTGGCGAACTGGCCGGCAACGGCACCGGCCCGCTGTCCATCGACTCGCCGCTGTCGCTTGAAATGTACCGCGTGTCGATGCTCGCCCCGACCAAATCCAGCGGCATCAGCTTCACCGGCATCCTGGGCGACCGCCAGGCCGAGATCATGGACCTGATGGTGCGCCAACAAAAAGCCGTGCTGATCGACCCCGTCGAACGCCAGACCGAAATGCAGGACTGAGGATGAACTTCATGCACCCCACATTGATCAAGCTGCTCAGCCTGTCCGGTCTTGCCGCAGCCATGATGGCCGCCTCCAACGGCGCCAGCGCCCAGGACTTCGCCGCGCCCAAATACGAGGCCGCGCCCTGCTGCAGCCTGTGCCCGGCCGCCCATGACTCGAAGAACTACGTGACTCGCTACCAGCAGAACTTCACCACCCTGGTGCAAGCCCAGGGCGACTGGCTGTTCCGTACCCAGGAAGACCTGCGCACCGAGTTCGACACCACCCCCGAAGGCTACCGCCGCCTGCAACAGCTGCACGACGCCTTCAAGAGCAAGGGCGTGGAGCTGGTGGTGGTGTACCAGCCCACCCGTGGCCTGGTGGACCGCAACAAGCTGTTCCCTGCCGACCGCGACAAGTTCCAGTACGACAAGGCACTGAAGAACTACCAGGCCATGCTGCAGCGCTTCGCCAACATGGGCTTCAACGTGCCGGACCTGTCGCCGCTGACCAACGAGCAACAGGCCCACGACTTCTACTTCCGCGGTGACCAGCACTGGACCCCGTACGGCGCCCAGCGCACCGCCAAGATCGTGGCCGAGACCGTGAAGAAGATGCCGGCCTTCGCCGACGTGCCCAAGCGCGAGTTCGAGACCCACCTGTCCGGGCGCATGGGCAAGACCGGCACCCTGCACAACATGGCCGGCCAGCTGTGCGGCACCAGCTATGCCATCCAGTACATGGACCAGTTCACTACCGAGCCCAAGGGCGAGGCCTCGGACGGCGACCTGTTCAGCGATGCCGGCACGCCGCAGATCACCCTGGTGGGTACCAGCCACAGCGGCAAGAACTACAACTTCGCAGGCTTCCTGGAGCAGGACATCGGCGCCGACATCCTCAACGTCGCCTTCCCCGGCGGTGGCCTGGAAGGCTCGATGCTGCAGTACCTGGGCAGCGACGACTTCCAGAAGCACCCGCCGAAAATCCTCATCTGGGAATTCTCGCCGCTGTACCGCCTGGACCAGGAGACCATCTACCGCCAGATGATGTCGCTGCTGGACAACGGTTGCGATGGCAAGACCGCCGAGCTGTCGGCCAGCACCACGCTGAAGACCGGCAAGAACGAATTGCTGGTGAACGGCCGCAACGGCATCAAGGACTTGCATAACGGCAACCACCAGATCGACATCAAGTTCGCCGACCCCTCGGTCAAGACCCTGCACGCCACCCTGTGGTACCTGAACGGTCGCCACGAGGACCTGAAGATCGAGAAACCGACCACCTCGGACACCGACGGGCGCTTTGCCTTCGAGTTGCGCAACGACGAGGACTGGGCCGCGCAGAACCTGCTGGCCCTGGAAGTGGAAGGCCCCGAGGCCGGCCAACCTGCCCAGAAAGTCGAAGCCACCGTGTGCAAGCGCAACGTCTTCCCTGGCGTTCAGCAATCGCCGAAAAAACAGAACGCCCAAGCCGGACTGTGAGGTTATTCATGAACCGCACCAACGCACTACGTCATCTGCTCGCCCCGACCCTGCTGGGCCTGGCCATGTTTGCCGCCAACGCCCAGGCGGCCGCGCCGCTGCACCCGCCACAGGGTTACCTGGCCGCCGTGGACAAGTTCAAGACCAGCCCGAACGACCAGGGCTGCCCGGCCATGCCGCAGCCGTACACCCAGAGCCTGCAGTTCCGCAGCAAGTACGAAGGCTCGGACAAGACCCGTTCAACCTTCAACGCCACTTCTGACAAAGCCTTCCGTGATGCCACCAAGAGCATCACCACCATGGAACGCGGCATCAGCAAGCAGGTGATGGTGTACATGCGCGACGGCAACCCACAGGAGCTGGACTGCGCGCTGAACTGGCTGACCACCTGGGCCCAGGCCGACGCGCTGATGTCCAAGGACTTCAACCACACCGGCAAGTCCATGCGCAAATGGGCGTTGGGCAGCATGGCCTCCGCCTATGTACGCCTGAAGTTCTCCGACTCGCACCCGCTGGCCACGCACCAGCAGCAAACCCAGGTGATCGAAGCCTGGTTCGGGCGCCTGGCCGACCAGGTAGTGAGCGACTGGAACAACCTGCCGCTGGAAAAGACCAACAACCACTCGTACTGGGCTGCCTGGTCGGTGATGGCCGCGTCCGTGGCCCTGGACCGCCGCGACCTGTTCGACTGGTCGGTGAAGGAATACAGGATCGGTGCCAACCAGGTTGATGCCGACGGCTTCCTGCCCAACGAGCTCAAGCGCCAGCAGCGCGCCTTGGCGTACCACAACTATGCCCTGCCGCCGCTGGCCATGATCGCCAGCTTCGCCCAGGCCAACGGCGTGGACCTGCGCCAGGAAAACAACGGCGCCCTGAAACGCCTGGGCGACAAAGTGCTGGCCGGGGTGAAAGACCCGGACGTGTTCGAGGCCAGGAACGGCAAGGACCAGGACATGACCGACCTCAAGGTGGACAGCAAATTCGCCTGGCTGGAGCCCTGGTGCAGCCTCTACAGCTGCCCGGCCGACGCGCTTGAACGCAAGCACGAAGGCCAGCCGTTCAAGACGTTCCGCCTGGGCGGCGACCTGACCAAGGTCTACGACCCCGAGCACGAAAAAGGCAACAAGGGTTCGTGAACGATTAACCGTTGGAACTGCTGAACCTGTGGGAGCTGGCTTGCCAGCGAGCTGTTGAGGCCCTGAAAAGCTCGCTGGCAAGCCAGCTCCCACATTGATCAACGATCAGGCCAGCAGGATGTATTTACCCCCTGGAATAAATGGGGGGTTTGGGGGGGCTTTGGCCCTTGTGTATGGATAAAACAAGGAGAGATCGGGATGGTTTTCTCATCTAACGTGTTCCTGTTCCTGTTCTTGCCGGTCTTTCTCGGCTTGTACTACCTGTGCGGCAACCGTTACCGCAACCTGCTGTTGCTGGTCGCCAGCTACGTGTTCTACGCCTGGTGGCGGGTGGACTTCCTGGCCCTGTTCGCCGCGGTCACCCTGTGGAACTACTGGATCGGCCTGCGCGTAGGCGCCGCCGGCGTGCGTACCAAACCCGCGCAGCGCTGGCTGCTGCTGGGCGTGGCCGTGGACCTGTGCGTGCTGGGCTACTTCAAGTACGCCAACTTCGGCGTGGACAGCATCAATGCCCTCATCACCTCGTTCGGCATGCAGCCGTTCATCCTCACGCATGTGCTGCTGCCTATCGGCATCTCGTTCTACATCTTCGAATCGATCAGCTACATCATCGACGTGTACCGCGGCGACACCCCGGCCACGCGCAACCTGATCGACTTCGCCGCCTTCGTGGCCATCTTCCCGCACCTGATTGCCGGGCCGGTGCTGCGCTTCGCCGACCTGGTGGACCAGTTCAACAACCGCACCCACACCCTCGACAAGTTCAGCGAGGGCGCCACGCGGTTCATGCAGGGCTTCATCAAGAAGGTGTTCATCGCCGACACCCTGGCCACCGTCTCCGACCACTGCTTCGCCCTGGCCGCGCCGACCACCGGCGACGCCTGGCTGGGCGCCCTGGCCTATACCGCGCAGCTGTACTTCGACTTCTCCGGCTACAGCGACATGGCCATCGGCCTGGGCCTGATGATGGGCTTCCGCTTCATGGAGAACTTCAAGCAACCCTACATCAGCCAGTCGATCACCGAGTTCTGGCGCCGCTGGCACATCAGCCTGTCGACCTGGCTGCGCGACTACCTGTACATCACCCTGGGCGGCAACCGCAAAGGCACCCTGGCCACCTACCGCAACCTGTTCCTGACCATGCTGCTGGGCGGCCTGTGGCACGGCGCCAACTTCACCTACATCATCTGGGGCGCCTGGCACGGCGCGTGGCTGGCCATCGAGCGCCTGCTGGGCATCAACACCACCCCGCGCGCGCTGAACCCCATCCGCTGGGCGCTGACCTTCCTGCTGGTGATCATGGGTTGGGTGATTTTCCGTGCCGAAAACCTGCACGTGGCCTATCGCATGTACGGCGCCATGTTCAGCTTCGGCGACTGGCACCTGTCGGAACTCAACGCCGCCAGCCTCACCGGCCTGCAAGTGGCAACCCTGGTGATCGCCTACATCACCCTGGCGTTCTTCGGCCTGCGTGACCTGTACACCAACCAGCCCAAGCCCAAGGCCAAGAAGCCCATGGCCGAAGCCAACGGCCCGGCCACCGCGCAGCCCGGCCTGTACCGCGCCACCCCGGGCGACAACCCGGCCGCGCTGGCTGCCCACGCCCACGGCCACCAGGTGCAAGCCTCGTACTGGACCGTGGACTGGAGCCGCTACCTGATGCGCACGCTGGTGCTGGTGCTGTTCCTGGCGTCGATCCTGAAACTGTCGGCGCAGAGTTTCTCGCCATTCCTCTACTTCCAGTTTTGAGCGAGCCGACCATGACCCGATCATTACGCATCCTCTACATTCTGCTGTTCCTGGCCGTGCTGCTGGGCCTGGGCATCTGGTCGCTGTGGAGCTTCGCCAGCTTCAACCGCACCCAACAGATGACCGTGCTCAACGGCAAGTTCACCAAGGCGGTGGAAACCCACTACGACGACCAGTTCCCGATCAAGCGCCTGGGCACCAACCTGTGGGCTGCGGTGGACTACAAGCTGTTCCATGAGGGCCGCCCCGGCGTGGTGCTGGGCCGCGACCAGTGGCTGTACAGCGACGAGGAATTCGACCCGGTCGCCAACGGCGCCCAGGTGGAGGCCGACAACTTTGCCCTGATCAAGGGCGTGCAGGCCCAGCTCAAGCAGCACGGCGTGCAACTGGTGCTGGCCATCGTCCCGGCCAAGGCGCGCCTGTACCCCGAGCACATTGGCGCCACCGCCCCGGCCGCGCTGCACAAGGACCTGTACCAGCAGTTCCACGCCCAGGCCGCCGCTGCCGGCATCTTCGCCCCCGACCTGCTGGCACCGCTGGAGCAGGCCAAGGGCCAGGGCCAGGTGTTCCTGCGCACCGACACCCACTGGACGCCGATGGGCGCTGACGTAGTCGCCCACAACCTGGGCACCGCCATCAGCGCGCACATGCCGCTGAGCGGCCAGCCGCAGACCTTCGTCACGGCCAGCGACAGCAGCAAGCCCTACAAGGGCGACCTGACCAACTTCCTGCCCCTGGACCCGCTGTTCAGCAACCTGCTGCCCAAGCCGGATGAGCTGGCCCAGCGCACCACCACCCAGGCAGGCGAGCAGGCCGACAGCGGCGACGCGCTGTTTGGCGGCAGCGAGATCCCGGTGGCCCTGGTGGGCACCAGCTACAGCGCCAACCCGCACTGGAACTTCCTGGGCGCGCTGAAGCAGTCGCTCAACAGCGACGTCGTCAACTACGCCGAAGACGGCCATGGCCCGATTCTGCCGATGCTCAAGTACCTGCAAACCGACGCTTTCAAGAACAGCCCGCCACAGGTGCTGATCTGGGAGTTCCCCGAACGATATCTGCCAATCAAGAACGACCTCGGCGACTTCGATCCGAACTGGATTGCCGAGCTGAAAAAAGACCCGAATACCAACCAGAACCTGGCTGTGGGCCAATCCAACTGAGCCGTTGAAGGCTCGAACCTTACAAGCAAAGAGGAAATGCACATGACCGCTTTCACTACCAAGAACCGTCTGGCCGCTGCCCTGATTGCCGCCACCGGCCTGCTCTCCGCACACGCCTTCGCCGGTGGCGATGCCGCCCTCTACGGCCCTACCGCGCCAAAAGGCTCGGCGTTCGTCCGCGTCTACAACGCCGGCAACCAGGAAGTCAGCGCCAGCGTCGGCAACACCAACCTCAACGAGATCGCGCCGCTGGCCAGCAGCGACTTCAGCTTCATGCCCCAGGGCGACTACAGCGCCAAGGTGGGCAGCAAGACCCTGCCGGTGAAGCTGGCCTCGGACCACTACTACACCGTGGTCAACAACACCAACGGCAACCCGCAACTGGTGGAAGAGCCACCGTTCAAGAACAAGCAGAAGTCGCTGGTGCGCGTGCAGAACCTGAGTGACAAGCCGCTGACCCTGAAGACCGCCGACGGCAAGACCGACGTGGTCAAGGACGTGGCCGCCAAGGGCACCGGCGAGCGTGAGATCAACCCGGTGAAAGTCAGCCTGGCGCTGTACGAAGGCGACAAGAAAGTCAGCGACCTCAAGCCCGTGGCCCTGGAGCGTGGCGAAGCCGCCGTGCTCTACGTGACCGGTGAAGGCACCAGCCTGTCGCCAGTCTGGGTACAGCGCCCAGTGTCCACCCGCTGAACAGTATCGAGTTGGCCGCCCGCTGAAACGGGCGGCTGACAGGGAACAAAAACAAGACAGAAACGGCAACGCAAACGTCTAAAACCATTGTTTATTGGAGAAACAACATGATTCCGGTGATCTTGTCAGGTGGTAGTGGCTCTCGTCTGTGGCCGCTTTCGCGCAAGCAATTCCCCAAGCAATTCCTGGCCCTGACCGGCGAGCACACGCTGTTCCAGCAAACCCTGGAGCGCCTGGTGTTCGAAGGCATGGACAGCCCTATCGTGGTCTGCAACAAGGACCATCGCTTCATCGTCAACGAACAGTTGAGCAACCTGAAACTGGAAACCCAGGGCATCCTGATGGAGCCCTTTGGCCGCAACACCGCGCCGGCCGTGGCCCTGACCGCCATGAAGCTGGTGAATGAAGGCCGCGACGAGCTGATGCTGGTGCTGCCCGCCGACCACGTCATCGACGACCAGAAAGCCCTGCAGCGCGCCCTGGCCCTGGCCACCGTGGCCGCTGAACGTGGCGAGATGGTGCTGTTCGGCGTGCCGGCCACCAAGCCTGAAACCGGCTATGGCTACATCAAGTCCAGCAACGATGCCCTGCTGCCCGAAGGCGTCAGCCGCGTGGCCCAGTTCGTCGAGAAGCCGGACGAAAAACGCGCCAGCGAATTCGTCGAGGCCGGTGGCTACTTCTGGAACAGCGGCATGTTCCTGTTCCGCGCCAGCCGCTTCCTGGAAGAGCTGAAAAAGCACGACCCGGACATCTACGACACCTGCATGCTCACCCTTGAGCGCAGCGTGAAGGACGGCGACAACATCGAGATCGATGAAGCCACCTTTGCCTGCTGCCCGGACAACTCCATCGACTACGCGGTGATGGAAAAGACCCAGCGCGCCTGCGTGGTGCCGCTGACCGCAGGCTGGAGCGACGTGGGCTGCTGGTCGTCGCTGTGGGACGTGCACGAGAAAGACGCCAACGGCAACGTCACCAAGGGCGACGTGGTGGTGCAGGACAGCCGCAACTGCATGATCCACGGCAACGGCAAGCTGGTGTCGGTGATCGGCCTGGAAAACATCGTGGTGGTGGAAACCAAGGACGCGATGATGATTGCCCACAAGGACAAGGTCCAGGGCGTGAAACAGATGGTCGCCACCCTCAACGAGCAGGGTCGCAGCGAAACCCAGAACCACTGCGAAGTGTACCGCCCCTGGGGCTCGTACGACTCGGTGGACATGGGCGGCCGCTTCCAGGTCAAGCACATCTCGGTGAAACCGGGCGCCTGCCTGAGCCTGCAGATGCACCACCACCGCGCCGAGCACTGGATTGTGGTGTCGGGCACCGCCGAGGTCACCTGCGACGAAAACGTGTTCCTGCTGTGCGAGAACCAGTCCACCTACATCCCGATTGCGTCGGTGCACCGCCTGCGCAACCCGGGCAAGATCCCGCTGGAAATCATCGAAGTGCAGTCGGGCAGCTACCTGGGTGAAGACGACATCGAGCGCTTCGAGGACATCTACGGCCGTTCCACCCCGATCGAGCGCGGCGTGTCGGTGAAAACCATCGCCCAGTAAGGTCGCCCCGAAAGCCCCTGCCTCATCCGCTGCGTCCCCTATCCGCAGCCGGTGAGGCAGGGGCTTTTTTATTGGGTTACGATGGCAGGCCTGTCCCACAACACGCGATCAAAGCCATGCTCATCGGCACTCTCCTCATTATTTCCTGGTTGTTCCTGCTCATTCGCTACCCGAAAAAGGCCCTGCCCATCTCCCTGGTGGCGGTGGCTGGCCTGGCCATGGTCGGCCTCAGCGTGCTGTGGCAGGACAATCGCGAGCTGGCGCAACTGGCGCGCATGGGCCTGCACTTCAAGTACGAGCCCGAGCAGTGCCCCGCCGACAAGCCGCTGCAGGTGAGCATGAAGAACGGCAACAGCGTGCCCATGGTTGAGCTGCAATGGCGCCTGGCGGCCTTTGCCCCCGGCGACACGGTGAACCTGGTGCAGGACGACTACGACGCCCCGCGCTACCGCGGCCCGGGCCAATTGCAGCCTGGCGCCAGCTGGAGCGACTGCCTGCCGCTGCCGCCGCTGCGCCCCGGCTACCGTGCGCAAACCCTGGAATGGCGCGCCGAGCGGGTGCAGGGCAGTTTTGCCAATTAACTGCACGCGCTGACGGGGTACCTGTCAGTTCTTACAGTTTCGCGCTCTGCCCCATAGGCGTTGAATACGTGTTCACGTTATTCATCCTGGGGACAGCGACATGAATGCCATCAAACCGCTCGAAAACGCTGCAGCCTTCGCCGAACACTTTGGCGAAGGCCAACAGACCGGTGCCAATGAATATGCCTTTGCCCCGGCAAGCCGGGGCCGCCTGCTGCTGTTGCACTCGGCGGGCTGCCCCAGTTGCAGCATGCGCCTGCAACACCTCACGGCCATCGCCAGCCAGCACCCGGACGTCGACATTTTCAGCATGCCCACCGAAGGCAATGGCGCCTTGTGGCAACCGCTGGGCGTGACCGGCGTGCCGGCGCAATTCGTGGTGCACGCCGATGGCCACGGGTTATTGATCACTGGCGGCAAGGATGAGCAGCTAGACTGCGCCCTTATCGACCTAACACCTGACTCGCCGAACAAGGACCCCGTATGCCCGTCACCCTCATCACCGGCTGCTCGAGTGGCATCGGCCTCGCCCTCGCGCGCGCCTTTCAGCAGGCAGGCCACAGCGTCTGGGCAACGGCACGACGACCAGCAGACGTAGAACGCCTGGCGGCCGAAGGCTTCCAGGCGCGCCAACTCGACGTCAACGACGAGGCCGCGCTGGCAGCCCTGGCCGCCGAACTGCCGCAGCTGGATATGCTCATCAACAACGCCGGCTACGGCGCCATGGGCCCGTTGCTGGACGGCGGCGTGGCCGGCATGCGCCAGCAGTTCGAGACCAACGTCTTCGCCCTGGTGGGCGTGACCCGCGCGCTGTTCCCGCTACTGCGCGCCAGCCGCGGGCTGGTGGTGAACATCGGCAGCGTCTCCGGCGTGCTGGTAACGCCGTTCGCCGGCGCCTACTGCGCCTCCAAGGCCGCCGTGCACGGCTTGAGCGATGCCCTGCGCATGGAACTGGCGCCGTTCGGTATTCGCGTCATGGAAGTACAACCAGGCGCCATCGACACCCAGTTTGCCAACAATGCCAGCCGCGAAGCCGAGCAGGTGCTTGCCGAGGGCTCACCATGGTGGCCGTTGCAGGCACAAATCCGCGCGCGGGCGCGGGCGTCGCAAGACCGGCCCACACCGGCCGACGCGTTCGCCAGCCGCCTGCTGGCGGCCGTGCAGAAGTCAGTGCCACCGCGCCTGGTGCGTATCGGCAACGGCAGCCGGGCGTTGCCGTGGCTGGAGAGGTGGGTGCCGAAGGGCATCGTCGAAGGGATTTTAAAGCGCAAGTTCGGGTTGAATCGGGATTTGTAGCCGCTGCCGCCAGGCTGCGCTGGGCCTACAGCCCACCGCTAGAGTTTCGGAGATTTCCCACAGGGTCAACAGGTCGGCTCCGGTAGACCGCGCCAAAACGGTATCATAATCTGGTACCAGATCAACGTGCCCGGGTGTTTCTCGAACAAGCAGGAGTCACACCATGAACGTGATGAGTTACATGGGCTATACCGCCCGCATCGAATACAGCGACGAAGATGGCCTGCTGATTGGCCACCTGGCTGGCATCAAGGATGTGGTCGGGTTTCATGGCGAATCGGTGTCCGAACTGCGCGCCGCCTTTGAGGAGGCCGTAGTGGACTATCTCGATACGTGCCGGAAACTGGGAAAGGAGCCGCAAAAAGCCTATTCCGGCAAATTGAGCCTGCGCCTGGAACCCAGCCTTCATGCAACCGTTGCGGTGAAAGCGGAGCTGGCGCACAAAAGCATCAACCAGTGGGTAGCCGAAGTTCTGGCGAAAGAGGCACGGTTTTCACTGGGATAGGCGCTTTGAAACGGCGTCGTCTGCATCGCGACTAAAGTCGGCTCCTACGCCGTGCGTGGTAGGAGCCGGCCTTGGCCGCGCGCCGAGGTACACAGCCCCCCGTAGCAGCGGCGGGGCGGCCATCCGCCGTAGGCCGCGTCCGCAGGCGCCGCGCATTGGCGGGCAGACCGCGCAGAGGCCGGACGCAGCCTGGCGGCAGCTGCTACGCGGGTTCGGTTTAGCCGCTGCCGCCAGGCTGTGCAGGGCCGGCCGATGGACCGCGTCGGCGGCTACATCTTCACGCGAAGGCGCCGCGCGCCTCGATCACGTCCAGCACCGCACAGCCTTCCTCCAGCAACAGATTTGCCGTGTTGACCACCGCTTTCAGGTCCTGATCATCACTGTTGCTCAGCGTCAGGCTGCTCAGTGATTGCATCAATTCACGGGCGGTACCAATGCGGTGCATGGCCAGGGCGTAGAGGGTTGCTACGGGAGCCTGGGTGTCGAGGAAGATCGCGGGGGAATGGGGAAGCGGAATTAAAGACATAGGTCACTCCATTGAGAAAACAGAGCTGCCTGCATCGTCGCCAAACGATGGGTGGCAGCTGTACGCAGGTTGGCGAACCGGTGTTTTCTCAATCCCGGCAGACCCGGAGGTCTCCCGCGCACAGCTGCCATAACGCAACATCGCGGGTACGAGAATACCCACGATGATCGTGCTGCGCTGGTGCGCTGAAAAAACAAGCGGGTCGCCAAACCCGGTCGCAGGGTGCTGCGACGGGGGGCAGGTTAGCGTTGCGGTTAGGATGGTGCAAGACGATCCGAGAATTTCGGAAAGGTCTTACAGGTGCTATTCCCCAGCAAAAATCATTCAGCCCCCGCCGAACCTTCCTTCACAATCACCGTACACGTAGTCCCCGCCGCCAGCAGGAAGCCATCCGGCACTTCATCAATATGAATGCGCACCGGCACCCGCTGGGCCAACCGCACCCAGTTGAACGTCGGGTTGACGTCGGCCACCAACTCGCGGCTCTCGGGGTTGTCGCGGTCGTAGATGCCGCGCGAGATGCTCTCGACGTGGCCCTTGAGCACTTCGCCGCTCATCATCTGCAGGTCAGCCTTGTCGCCCACCTTCACGTGGGGCAGCTTGGTTTCCTCGAAGAAGCCATAAACCCAGAATGAGTTCTTGTCGACCACGGCCATTTTCGCCTCGCCGGTGCGGGCGTAGTCGCCCACGTGCACGTTGAGGTTAGTGACGTAGCCGTCCACCGTGGCCAGCACCTTGGTGCGGGCCAGGTTCAGCTGGGCGGCGTCCAGCGCGGCCACGGCCTGCTGGTAGTCGGCCTCGGCGGAGCTGGCGACGTTGCCGGCGTCTTCGCGGCTTTCCTTGGACACCACCAGGTTGTCCATGTCGGCGCGGCGCTTGGCGTTGACCTGGCGCATTTCCCACGTGGCCTTGCGCGAGGCAACCAGCGCCTGGGCCTGCTTGACCGCGATCTGGTAGTGCTCGGGGTCGATCTGCAGCAGCACGTCGCCCTTCTTCACCAGCTGGTTGTCACGCACCGGCACCGCCACCACGTAGCCGGACACGTCCGGGGCGACGTTGATGATGTCGGCACGCACCCGGCCATCGCGGGTCCAGGGGGTTTCCATGTAGTGCACCCACAGCTCGCGGCCGATGAACACGGCCAGGCCCAGTATCAGCAGGGTGGCAATCAGGCTGAAAAACTTTTTCATCAAGTCGGTCTCAACGGTAAACGGTTAGCGCCATGGCGCCGAACAGGCAGACGAACAGGCTCAGGCGCAGCAGCGCCGGGTGCCAGAAGAAGCGGTACAGGTCCAGGCCGCTGATAAAGCGGTCCAGCACCCAGCCCACGCCCAGGGCAATCAGGAACATCAGGGTCATGGTCGGCATGTACACGCCATGAAAGGCTATTTCGCGAGGCATGGGTCAGTCCTTGGGCGGGCGCGGCGGCGCCAGCTCGGCAAGCGGTGATTGCGGGTCCAGCAGGGAGCTGCGGATGAAGTGCAGGTAGCTTTGCACCCGGCGCAGCGCCGAGGTATCGAAGTGCCGGGCGAACGGCTCGTCCGTGTCGCGCACGCAGTAGATAGCCTGGTCCACCGCCGCCAGGCTGCGCTCGAGGTTGGCGCGGCTGGGCTGGATGAACAGGCGAATCAACGAACGGCCCATGACGCGGATGGCCTGGCGCCACGGCTGCGACTCGGCGTAGGCCGGGTGCACCGGCAGCACCGCCTGCTCGCGGCGCAGCTCGATGATGGCGTGGCCGATCTCCAGCACCACGAACATCCAGCGCAGCAGATTGCGCTGCACCTCGGGCTTGCCGGCGGCCAGGCCGTAAGCCTGGTTGAGCACGTCGCGGGTGCGGCTTTCGAACGCCGAGCCCAGGCCGCGCAGCTTGCCGCTGATGGCAAACACCACCTGCTCGCGCAGGTTGTGCTCCAGGCGCTGCCACAGCCAGCGGCTGTTGGGCGGCAGGATGATGGCGCCGGCGGCGGCACAGGCGAGCATGCCGAGGATCATGCCGATGTAGTCGTTGATGAAACCGTAGGCGTTGTACACCGTGAGGTTGTCGGGCACCGAGCCGATCGAGAAGAAAATCAGCAGGCCCAGGCCGTACCCTGCCCACTGCGGGCGCGAGGCCAGGAAGGCGCCGAACACCAGCACCGGCGCCAGCACCATGCACAGCAGCGGGAAACCGTCGATCCAGGGGAACACGAAGAAGGTTTCGGCAAAGCCCACCACCGCGCCCAGCATGGTCCCGCAGGCCATCTGGAAAGACATGCGCTTGGGGTTCGGCGCCGCTGCCGACAGGCCCACGGTGGCCGCAGCCACCAGGGTCATGGTGGCGCCACTGGGCCAGGCGGTAGCCACCCAATAACTGCCCAGCAGGCCCAGCACCGACATGGCCCGCACCGCCGCTGCCGCCGACACCCACCAGCTGGTCTGGGGCATGAACGGCTCGTCCCAGCTTTCGCGCACGTGAGTATGGTCAGCCAGCGAGGCGTGGGTCTGGGCGTAGCTGTGCAGCTCGTCGACGAAGCGGTACAGCAGCTCGTAGGCGGTGTGGAAGTCCAGCAGGTCGTGCTCGCTGGGCGCGCTCTCGACGAAGATGGCCCGCAGGCGGCGCACGTGGGACGGCAACTCGGCCTTGTAGGTGGACAGCTGTTCGGTGAGGCGCTTGGCATCGTCCACGGTGAGCGCGCGGCCGGCAAAACCGTCCAGCAGCACTGCCAGCGCCTGCAGGCCGGGCTCGATGGCGGTGACCACCTCGGCATGGCCGCGGCCACGAATGCGTTCCAGCAACTGGTGCAAGGCGTTGAAGCGCGTGGTGATGGCCATGAACTCGCTGTTCAGGCGGCTGACCCGGCCACTGCGGCGGCGCATGTGCGGGTCTTCGAAGGCCACCACGCCACGCAGGCTTTCCAGGCCCACGGCTTCGGAGATGAAGCGCACGTTGGTGCTTTCAAAAGTGGTTCGTTGGCTGGCGCCGCGCAGGCCTTCGGCGACGAAACCGGCGAACACGCCAAAGCGCTGGTACATGGCGTTGCGCATGGAGGCACTGGCCGACTGCGGCAATATCGCCGCGCTGACCGCCGTGGAAACAATCAGCCCCAGGGAAATTTCCAGCACCCGCCACATGGCGGCCATGAACGCCCCTTCCGGGTGCGCCAGGGCCGGCAGACCGATGAACGCCGCCGTGTAGCCAGCCAGCACGAAGCCGTAGCCCTTGAAGTTGCGGTGGCGCACGGCGCCGGCCGAACAGATACCGAACCAGATCACCAGGCTAGGCAGGAACAGCTCGGTGTTCTGCGCGAACAGCGCAATCAACAGCACCGTGACCACGGAGCCGGCGATGGTGCCCAGGAACCGGTAGAAGCTTTTCGCGAACACATGGCCGCTTTGCAGCTGCATGACGATGAACACGGTGATCATCGCCGTGCGCGGCTGCGGCAGTTCCAGGCGCATGGCCAGCCACAGGGTGAGGAACGCCGCCAACAGGGTCTTGAAGATATACACACAGGTAACGCCGTCGCTGCGCGCCCACTCGAAGAAGCCACGGCGCCACTGCAGCGAGCCGAGCCGGCGCAGCGGTGCAGACAGAGAAGTCATGATCGATCCGTCAGTGGTTAAGGATGGCCAGGGCCGCCGGGGTTTTCGGCGCCGCGGTCTTGGCGTCGCTCGGCACGTCGTTGCCGGCCTGCAGCCCGCCGCCCAATGCCGTCACCAGTTCAGCCTGGGCGGTGAGCCGCGCGGCCTGCACCTGCTGCTGCACCTGCTGCTGGTGGAACAGTTGGGTCTGGGCGTTGAGCACGTTGAGGAAGTCGGTCAGGCCGCGCTGGAACGCCACCTGGGCAATGTCGTAGGTCTTCTGCGCCGAGGCCACCGATTGGGCGGCGAACGCTTGCTGCTTGTCCATGGACTCGCGGCGGATCAGTTGGTCGGAGATGTTCTTCAGGGCATCGACCAGGGTCTGATTATAGTGCGCCACGGCAATGTCATAGCCGGCCGAGGCTTCACCCAACTGCGAGCGCAGCCGGCCGCCGTCGAAGATCGGCAGGCTGACGGCCGGGCCCACGGTATAGCTGAGCTTGGAGGCGCTCAGGAAGCCGAGCATGCTGCCACCAGTAGCCATGTAGCCAAGGCTGGCGGTCAGGTCGACGTTGGGGTAGAAACCGGCATGCGCCACGTCGATGCCACGGGCCTGGGCCGCCACTTGCCAGCGGCTGGCGACCACGTCGGGGCGCTGGCCGAGCAGTTCGGCCGGCAGCGCCGACGGCAGTTTCAGCGGCGCGCCCAGGGCCAGGGTCGGCCGTTGCAGGCGTGCGCCGTCACCCGGGCCCTTGCCAGCCAAAGCGGCCAGCTGGTTGCGGCTCAGGGCAATTTCTTCATCCAGGGCGTCGATCTGGCGCTGGGTTTCGGGCAGCGGCGTCTGCGCCTGGCTGACCTCGAACTGGGTGCCGATGCCATGGTCGAGGCGTTTTTGCGCCAGCTGCAAGATTTGCTGCTGTTGCACCAGGGTGGCCTGGACGATGTCGCGCTGGGCGAAATGCAGCGACAGCTCGATGTACGCCTTGACGATGTTGTTGGTCAGCTCCAGCTGCGCCTGGCGGGCCTGGGCCACGCTCATGTGGGCCATGTCCACGGCCTGTTCGGTGGCGTTGCGGTCGCGCCCCCACAGGTCCAGGTCATAGCTGAAGCCCAGGCTGGTGGTGTTGTCCCAGTCAGTCACGCCGGCAAGCTCGCCGGGGCCATAGAAGTTGTCGGTCGGCCATTTGTGCCGGGTCATCGAACCCTTGCCGTTGATTTGCACGGACTCGGCCGACTCGGCCACGCCAGCCATGGCCTTGGCCTGGCGCACGCGGGCGGCGGCCATGGCCAGGGTCGGGCTGCCTTGCAGCGCGGTGTCCAGCCACTGGTTCAACTGCACGTCACCATAGGCACGCCACCATTGGCTGGCAGGCCAGTGCGCGTCCTTGGCGGCGGCCTGGATGGCTTCGTCGGTGGCCAGGGTGTTGGCGGACAGGGCCTTGCCTTGCGGGGCGATGCCTCCTGTGCCGATGCAGCCGCTGATGGTCAAAGTTAAGGCCAAAACGCTGAAAGCATTCAGCTTTCCAAATATGCGACGCGGCACAGCTGCTAATTCCTGACTGAAAGAGAGGGGATTGCCTTGAGACGCCGATTCTAGGGGGTGAAACGGGCGCCGATAAGCAGGTGTTCGTGTGAATCTTTGTTACGGAAAAAGCGATAATCGGTATAAAGCAGCGAGACGACAATTGTTACTTCATGCGACAATTTGCCGTCTATTTAGAGAGTGACCCATGGACACCCTGCAAAACATGCGTGCTTTCAGTTGCGTGGCCGAAGCAGGCAGTTTCACTGCCGCCGCCGTGCAGCTCGATACAACCACCGCCAACGTGTCGCGGGCGGTTTCCAATCTCGAAGCGCATCTGCAAACCCGTCTGCTCAACCGCACCACGCGCCGCATTGCCCTGACCGAAGCGGGCAAGCGCTACCTGCTGCGCTGCGAGCAGATCCTGGCCTACGTCGAAGAAGCCGAGGCGGAAGCCAGCGACGCCCACGCCCGGCCAGCCGGCCAGCTGAAAGTGCACACCATGACCGGTATCGGCATGCACTTCGTGATCGACGCCATTGCCCGGTACCGCAAGACCCACCCGGACGTAACCTTCGACCTTACCCTTGCAAACCGCGTACCGGACCTGCTGGACGAGGGCTACGACGTGTCCATCGTGCTGGCCAGCGAGCTGCCCGACTCGGGCTTCGTGTCCCAGCGCCTGGGCATCACCTACAGCATCGTCTGCGCCTCGCCCGAGTACGTGAAGGCCCACGGCGCCGCGCGCAAGCCCAGCGACCTGATGTCCCACGCCTGCCTGCGGCTGATCAGCCCGGTGGTGCAGCTGGAGAAATGGCTGTTCGACGGCCCCGAAGGCCAGGAGATGGTCAACATCAGCAATGCACCGTTCCAGGTCAATTCCGCCGACGCGATGAAAAGCGCGATCATCAGCGGCATGGGCGTGGGCGTGCTGCCCATCTACGCGGCTATCGACGGCCTGCGCAACGGCACCCTGGTGCGGATGTTGCCCGACTACCGGTTGCAGGAGCTGAACCTGTACGCCATCTACCCGTCGCGCCAGTACCTGGATGCGAAGATCAAGACCTGGGTGGAGTACCTGCGCGGCTCGTTGCCGGACATTCTGGCGGCGCATGAGCCACACCTGACGCCCCATGAGTTGAATATGGCGATTTGAGCGAAACCTGTGGGAGCTGGCTTGCCAGCGAGCTTTTCAAAACGCAAAAGCTCGCTGGCAAGCCAGCTCCCACAAGGTTTGTGTCGACAAGGGCGGGAATGTTAGCGTGCTCACATTCTTCACCCGACTGTCGAGAACAAGCCCAATGAAAAAGACCGTACTTGCCTTCAGCCGCATCACCCCGCCCATGGTCGAGCGCCTGCAGCAAGATTTCGACGTGATAGTGCCCAACCCCAAGCAGGGTGACATCGCCGCACAGTTCGACGAAGCCCTGCCCCACGCCCATGGCCTGATCGGCGCCGGCCGCCCGTTGGGCGCCAAGCAGCTGGCCAGCGCCAGCAAGCTGGAAGTGGTGTCGAGCGTTTCAGTGGGCTACGACAACTACGACGTCGCCTACTTCAACGAACGCGGCATCATGCTTACCAACACCCCCGACGTGCTCACCGAAAGCACCGCCGACCTGGGCTTCTCGCTGATCATGAGCAGCGCCCGCCGCGTCGCCGAACTGGATGCCTGGACCAAGGCCGGCGAATGGAAAGCCACCGTTGGCCCCAACCTGTTCGGCACTGATGTGTACGGCAAGACCCTGGGCATCGTCGGCATGGGCAACATTGGCGCAGCCATCGCCCGCCGCGGCCGCCTGGGCTTCAACATGCCCATCCTGTACAGCGGCAACAGCCGCAAGACCGCCCTCGAACAAGAGCTGGGCGCGCAGTTCCGCAGCCTCGACCAGCTGCTGGCCGAAGCCGACTTCGTCTGCCTGGTGGTACCGCTGAGCGAGAAAACCAAGCACCTGATCAGCCACCGCGAATTGGCGCTGATGAAGCCATCCGCCATTCTGGTGAACATCGCCCGTGGGCCGATCGTCGACGAACCGGCGCTGATCGAAGCGTTGCAGAAAGGCACCATCCGTGGCGCCGGCCTGGACGTGTACGAGAAGGAACCGCTGGGCGAATCGCCGCTGTTCCAACTGAAGAACGCCGTGACCCTGCCGCACATCGGCTCGGCCACCTCGGAAACCCGCGAAGCCATGGCCAACCGTGCCATGGATAACCTGACCGCAGCGCTGAAAGGCCAGCGCCCGCAGGACCTGGTGAACCCGCAGGTGTTCAAGGGCTGATCAGGCCCATTTGCCGCCGGCCAACACGGCCGGTGGCTTCGGCTTGCGAAACACCAGCACATTCCCCGCCATCACCAGCACCAGCCCCGCCAGGGCCGGCGCCGTCCATTGATACCCTTCGGCAAACGCCGACACGTTCAACGCCACTAGCGGGAACAGCACCGTGCAGTACGCCGCCCGTTCCGGCCCCATGCGCCCCACCAGGGTGAGGTAGGCAGTAAAGCCGATCACCGAGCCGGGTATCACCAGGTACAGCAGCGAGCCGATGTATTGCACGCTCCAGTCGACGCTGAACGGCACGCCGCGCACCAGGCAATAGCCCGCCAGCATCACCGAGCCATAGAGCATGCCCCAGGCGTTGGTGGTCAGCGGCCTCAGGCCGCCTTTCTGCTGCAGGCTGGACAGCATGTTGCCCGCCGAAAAACACAGCGTGCCAAGCAAGGCGAGCCCCAAGCCAATCAGGGTTTCGCGGCTGGCCGAATGCCCGGCAAGCTCTGGCCAGAACAGCAACCCCAGCCCCGCCAACCCCAAGGCGCCACCGCCCAGCACGTTGGTGGCGATACGCTGGCCGAAGAATACCCGGGCATTGAGCGCATTCCACAGCGTGGCCGTGGAGAACAACACCGCCACCAGGCCGCTGGGCACCCACTGGCTGGCGGTCAGGAAGCACATGAAGTTGATGCAGAACAGGCACAGCCCCTGGGCCAGGCAGATCAGGTGGCCGCGACGGTTCATGGGTTGCAGCCGCCGGCTGAGCAGCAGGATGGCGAACAGCACCAGCGCCGCCAGGGCAAAGCGGTAGACGATGGACACCGGGATGGCCACCACGCCCAGTTGCAGCTTGAGGGCGAGCCAGGTGGTGCCCCAGATGAGGACGGTGAGCAGGTAGAGAAACAGGTTCATGACAGCGCTCCTTGTGGCAGCCCAGTGTCCCAGCGGGCGGCACCAGGCACTTGCCAATTCTTGCGCTTTTCATCGCCCGCACCCTGCCACGCGCCTGCGCTGCGAGTACCATGCCCGCAGAGGATTCCCCATGACCGCCAACCCGCACATCCAGGTGTTCCAATGCCTGCACCGCTCCCCCCACGCGCGCCTGGAGCAAAGCGCGGCGCTGGGCGACGGGCTGGTGGCGGCGTTGTGGAACAACCGCCACGATTCGCAGCATTACCAGGCGCCCAGCCATCACACGCTGTCCTGCTACGTGGCTGGCGGCACGGGCACGTTCCGCACCGATGCACCGGGGCGCAAGGGTGCGCCGGACAAGCTGTGCACGCTGCCCGCGGGGCAGGATTCGGCGTGGGTGGTGAATGGCGAGTTGCGCCTGGCGCACCTGTATTTCACCGAGCAGCAGTTCGCCCTGGGCTGCGTGACGCTGCTGGACCGCGAGCCGCGGGAGATGCAGCTGCGCGAGCTGACATTTCTCGACGATCCCTACCAGGTCGTGCGTTTTCGCCAATTGATTGCGCTGGACTGGCAGGAGCCGGCAGAGCGCCTGCTGGGCACCAGCCTGGCCCATGAGCTGCTCAGCCACACGCTGTTGAACCAGGCCGGTTTGCGTGACGGGGTGCGGGTAAACGGCGGTCTGGCCGGCCACCACCGGCGACGGTTGGTGGCGCATGTGGACGGCGCGCTGGACCAACCGCTGACCCTGGGCGAGCTGGCCGGCCTGTGCAACCTGTCCGAATACCATTTCGCGCGCATGTTCCGCGCCAGTTTCGGCCTGCCGCCGCACCAGTACGTGCTGGCGCGGCGCATGGCGCGGGCGTGCGCGTTGTTGCGCGGCAGCCGGCTGGCGGTGGGTGATATTGCCCTGGCGTGCGGATTCGCCAGCGCCAGCCATTTCAGCAATCGCTTCAGGCAGGCATTGAACGCCTCCCCCGTCAGCTACCGGGCGGCCTTCCTGGGTTAAAGGGCGATGCCCAGCAACGGCGCCAACGGCACGCCGGCGGCAGCCAGGCCCAGGGCCAGGCGCGGACGGTATGGCAACAGGAACACCAACAGCATCGCGCTGCCCATCAGCCCTGCGCACCAGTGCACCAGGCCCATGCTCCAGCCGCCATCGGCGTGCACTGCCGCCGCCAGGGCGCTGGCCAACAGCAGCGCCCCGCCAAGGCGCAGCACCAGCCCTACCCGCGCTTGCAGCGCACGGCCCGTGAGGTCGCGGTAATGGCGGTCCATGGCCAGGCACAGGCTGGTGAAGCCCGAATAACACAGCAGCGCGATCATCGGCATCATGACGGTTCGCCCTCGGCCTTGAGTACCACCTTGCGCGCGCTTTTCACCGGCGCCTGGCGCCATAGCTTGCGCACCGCCCAGGCCATCAGCAGGCCCCAGCCCAGCGCGCCGAGGTCGACCCCGGCCATGGCCCAGTCGCCGCCGGCCAGGGAGTGATTCAAGCCGTGGGCGGTGGTCAGCGCGTTCAGCAGCGGCACCCCGGCAAACAGCAGCGCCCCCAGCCCCAGCTGCTCCAGCCATGCCTGGCGTGCCGGGCGCAGCGCCGCGTGCAACGCCGACAGGCCCCAGACCCAGAAGAACAACCGCACTTCCAGGTCGCTGCGGCCCGCCAGGTCCACCGGCAGCAAGCGGTTGGCCCAGAAAAAGCCGGCCACGGCCAGCAGCAGGCCGGCCATGCTCATGATGTTGAGCACCGCCACCAGCCGCAGGTGAAACGGCTGGCGCGCACTTTTGGCGTGCTTGAGCTGGCGCTTGCCCAGCCACATCACCAGCCCTGTACCGATCATGGCCGTGCCGCCGATGCCGGCGAGGAAGTACAGCCACCGCAGGCCTGCACCGGCAAAGTGGCCCATGTGCAGGCCATACAGGCCGCCAGCGATCACCAGCGGCAGGCTGCTGACCTGGCTGTCGGACCGCAGCGTGCCGCTGACGCCGTCGAACACCAGGCCCTGGCCGATCTGATGGACGATGCGGTCAGCGCCATGGCGGCCGAATATCACCGAGGCGTTGGCGTCGCCTGGGTGGTCAACCTCCACCAGGCCCAGTTGACTGCCGGGCGCGTGCTGGCGAAACCGCGTATACAGATCGGCCAACGGCACCAGCGCGGCGGGTTGATTGGCAGCGGCCGGCACGTTCGAAGTGGGCATCAGCTCGGCGAACACCGAACCGGTCTGCGAGCCGTACTGGGCCAGGATATTGGCCGGCAACAGCATGGTCATGAAAATCACCAGGCTGCTGTAGGTGATCATCAGGTGAAACGGCAGCACCAGCACGCCCACGGCGTTGTGCCCGTCCAGCCAGGAACGCTGGCCCTTGCGCGGGCGGAAAGTGAAGAACTCCTTGAAGATTTTCTTGTGGGTGATGATGCCGCTGACCAGCGTGGCCAGCATCACCAGCGCGCACAGGCTGGCCAGCCAGCGCCCCCAGGGGTACGGCAGTTGCAGCTGGAAATGGAAACGGTAGAAGAACTCGCCGCCCATTGACTCGCGGGCGGTGACCGCCTGGCCGCTGTGGGCATCGAGGCTCACTTGCTGGAATTTGCCTGTGGCGTCCGGGTACATCAGGCCGATGTCCGGCTGGCGGGCATCGGGCACGGTGATGTACCACACCGACGCCTGCGGCGCATTGGCTTGCAGGTAGGCCTGGGCATGGCCCAGGCTGGCTGCAGCGTCCAGCGGGTAGGCGGCGATTTCGGGGTGGGTCCAGTGGCTGATCTCGTCCTTGAAATACGACAATGTGCCGGTGAGGAAAATGGCGAACAGCAGCCAGCCGAACACCAGGCCCGCCCAGGTGTGCAGCCAGGCCATGGCCTGGCGAAAACCTTCTTTCATGTGTGCTGCATCCAGTACGACAGTCCATTGATCGCCAACAGCACCAGGCTTGGCACCAGCAGGCCCAGCCAGGCCCGCGCGGCAGTACGGCAGGCAAAGCACCAGAGCACCGCCACCACATACACCAGGAACGACAGCATCATGCCGCTGACCATGGCTTCGGCCCGCGCCAGCGGCATCAGCGCCGCCAGGCTGATGCCCGCCAGCGAGGCCAGCACGTAGCCACCAAGCGCCGCTGCGACAATGCGCGAGCAGACGCCCAGGCGGTAGGCAACCGGCAGGCCGGCAGAGGGGCTTTTCATGGCAGTGGCGGGCTCAAGGTAACAAAAAGGTCAAACTCCGATATTAATGATAAATATTCTCATGCGCAAAGAAATCCGCTCGCCGTGACGCAGGCTTCCGCAGCTGCTACAGGTCAATGGAAATGGCGTTACTGAATATTTATCTTCATCAGGGGGTTGAATTGTTCGGCCAAGTGCCCGACCTTGTAATCAAGAGGCGCTGATTTCCACCCTCGGCGCATCTCTTGCGAGCTAGCTGAATAAGGGATGAACTATGCAAATCCAAGTCAATAGCGACAACCATATTCAAAGCAGCATCCGACTGGAGGAGTGGGTACGCAGTACCGTAGAAAGCACGCTCGACCGCTACGAAGAAGACCTCACCCGCATCGAGGTTCACCTGGCCGATGAAAACGGCGACAAGCCCGGCCCGCACGACAAGCGCTGCCAGATGGAAGCGCGGCCAAAAGGCCACCAACCGATTTCCGTGACCCACAAGGCCGCCACGCTGGATCAGGCAGTGGATGGCGCCGCCACCAAACTTTCCCACGCCCTGGAACACCTGTTCGGCAAGCTGCGCAGCAAACGCGCGGTGAATAGCCAGAATGGTGCAGGCAGTGAAACCGATGCCCTGTTACAGGAAGAATTCCTGGAAAACGAACAGGTACTCAACAGCTAGACACAACCTGTAACGAAGAAAGGCGAGCCCACCATGGCTCGCCTTTTTTGTGCCTGCAACCCTGTGGGAGCTGGCTTGCCAGCGAGTTTTCCGGCGCCTGAACAGCTCGCTGGCATGCCAGCACCCACACCCTGCCGATGTTCGCGGCATGGCCCTTGCTTCGTACTCAATGGTCTGGAGGGTCGAACTAACGTGAAAACACCCAGTCAATTGATGCACGTCTTACATCTCAGGTGACGCACCATGGAAAACCCCTTTCAAGCGATCAGCGATGCCTTCCAGCCCGAATACCGGGTCAACCTCAGCATCGAACGCCTCGACGGCAGCATCATGCTGACCCTGTCCAATGAAACCGGGGTAGTGGCCAAACGAATGATCAGCGCCGCCCAGCGCAACGACCCCAAGCGGGTGCAGCGGCTGATTGAAAGCATCAAGTTCGGCATCGCCATCGAGCAAGGCCATAGCGCCATGGAGATCCTGGCCGCCATGACCGACGGTGACGCCCTGAAACTGCCCACGCCGCCTGCCAAGGGCTGGCTGAGCAACAAGCCCGGGCTGCAAGTGGGCATCTGACAACCCGCTCCACCCCCCTTCCGACTTTGCGCAAACCCTCGGCCTTTAGGCGGGGGCGGGTTTGCCGTGTGCCAGCCTTTTGCCCGGTTGCCTGAACGCCGCCTGTACCACCACGCGGCCGCAGGTAAAGGCGCTGGGCGGCGCGCCAGAGCTGCTGTAGTTTTCAAGTTCGTTACAGAAAATTACAAGAGGTAGACACTATGCTGATGCGAAGCATCGCCCTGCTGGCCATTGTCGCCGCCACCGCTGGCTGCGTTGAAGAACGCGTGGTCCATGACCGCCGCCCCGTACACCGCGAATACGTTGAAGTGGTAGCGCCGCAAGCACCGCCGGTGCAGGTCATCGAGGAAGAGCCGGGGCCACGCCAGGGCTATGTATGGGCCCGCGGCTACTGGGCCTGGGAAGGCGGCCGCTACGTACCGGTACGCGGCCATTGGGAGCCGCTGCGCCCCGGCTACCGCTACGTGCACCCGCACTGGGTGCAGACCCGTGACGGCTGGCACTGGCGCCAGGGCGGCTGGGTGAACTGAGCCCCAGGGACTCAGGTCTCGCCTTTTTCCTCGGTGAGTGCACCCTTGGTCATGGCGTCCGGGTCGGGGACCTTGGCCGAGGGGTACTGGGACGAGGCGTAGCGCACCACCAGAATGGCGAATGCCAGCAACAGAATGGCGCCCGACAGGTACACCACGCCCAGGTCGGCCGGGCCGTGGTGCGACACGTCGGAGATCAGCAGGCGGGTCAGCGCCGTGATGGCCACGTAGATCAGGAAGCGCACAGGCATGTGGTTGGTCTTGAAATAGATGCCCACCATGGCACCCAATTCCAGGTAGATGAACAGCAGCAGAATGTCATCGACCATGATGTTGCCCTTCTCCACCATGCCCAGGAACGCCACCACGGCGGCCCATGCGGTGATGGCACCAATGGCGAACAGCGCCAGGTAGTGGAAGGTCTCGACCAGCAGGTTGCCCAGGGAGCCGGCCAGGTTGTGGACGTTCTTGCGCATGGCGTCAGCCCAATTGATTTTCACGGTGCAGGTTCCTTGACTCGTGGGGTGCGGATGCTTTCATTGTGCATCAGCAGCCTGGGCTTGCGGTGAAGGCATTTTGTCTCACCCCGCGGCAACACTGATTAAATTGCCACTATCCAGCGGCAGCGAAATCCCTTATCCTTTCACTGTATAAACAACCAGTGGTCGAAATCGACAACTTTCGTAAAGGCATGTGAGGTGGTGAATGGCCGTCGAAGTGGTATACCGCAGCAGCCGAGATCTGGAGCGTCTGTTCATGGATAAAGCCGAAGCTGACCGTCATGACAAAATGCTCGAGCTCGCTGAGCTGCTCGCAGAAGTCCTGAAAAAGGCAGTCCCGTCCCTGACCGAGCAACAGGTTGAAGACGCGGGCATCTACATGGCCAAGAACCGCGATGTGTTCGCCAAGGCGTTCAAAAGCCAGCCCGACGCGCTGAATGAATTGATCAGCGGCGAAGGCGCCGAGTAAATCCCTTCGCAACCGCGGTGTATTGTGGGAGCTGGCTTGCCAGCTCCCACAATTGAAGTTGCCGTTATGGTTGCTCCAACTCTTCCACCAACGCCCGCAGGAACCGCGCGGCCTCCCCGCCTGTCACCGCCCGGTGATCGAAGGTCAGCGACAGCGGCAGAATCGGGTGCACAACCACCTGCCCTGCTACCGCCACCGGCTCTTCGCGAATGCCACCCGCGCCAATGATCGCCACTTGCGGCGGTACCACCACGGGGTTGGCATAGCGCCCGAACAGGGTGCCGAAGTTCGACAACGTGATCGTCGCCCCCATCATTTCCTTCGCCGGAATGGAGCGCGCCTTGACGTCCGCACGCAACAGGTTCATGCCCTCCTTGAGGTCTTCGGCACTGCGGTTGCCGACATCGCGCAGCACCGGCACGAACAGCCCGTCGGGGGTGTCCACGGCAATGCCCAGGTCGAGTTTTTCATGGGTGCGGATGGCCAGGCTGCGGCCGTCGAACCAGCTATTAAGCACCGGTTCCACCTTGCAGGCAGCGGCCATGGCCTTGCCCAGCCGAATCAGCGGGTCGCGGGCCTGGCCCCAGCGGTGCAGGTCGGCGTCACCAAAGATGGTCACCGGCACTACTTCGGCGTGGGACTTGGCCATGTTCAACGCCATGCTACGGCGCACGCCGCGCAGCTTCTCGCCACCAAAGCGGTCCTGGGCGGTCTGCGCTGCGGCTTCGACGTCGGCGCGTGTCACCAGGCCATCGCTGCCCGAGCCAGCCAGCGCGGTCAGGTCGACGCCCAGTTGCCGGGCCAGTTGCCGCACCGCCGGGGTGGCACGGGTGGCCAGGTGTTCACGGGTGGAGGGCGCGGCGCCGACGAAGAACTGATCGGCGCTGGCACCGCCGCCTTCCAGCCGGCCAACCACGGTGCCGGCGTCGGCCTCACCTTCGTAGCCCAGCAGTGGTTCGCCCACGTGGAGAATGTCGCCTTCGCCCCCGAAGGTCTTGGCGACCACGCCGTCGTAGGGAGCGGGAATGTCCACCAGTGCCTTGGCGGTTTCCACCGACACCAGCAACTGGTCAGCCTTGACCGTATCGCCGGCCTTGACGTGCCATTGCACGATTTCGGCTTCTTGCAGGCCTTCGCCCAGGTCGGGCAGTTTGAAATATTTCATCGCAGCCTCCTCAGGCGAAATTCAGCACGGTGTCGCAAGCGTCGAGAATGTCTGGCACCGCCGGGATGTACAGCTGCTCAAGCTTGTACAACGGCGGCGGAATGTCCGGGGCGGTGACACGCTGAATGGGCGCCTGCAGGTCCAGCAAGGCGCGCTCGTAGAGGCTGGCGGCGATCTCTGCGCCCACCCCGCAGGAGCGCGGCGCTTCGTGGACGATGACGCAGCGGCCGGTCTTGCGCACCGAGGCTTCCAGGGTGTCCAGGTCCAGCGGTTTCACGCAGGCCACGTCGATGACTTCCGCCGCTATGCCGCGCTCGGCCAGGGCGTCGGCGGCCTGCAGGGTTTCATGCACGCTGGCGCCCCAGCTGATCAGGGTCAGGTCGCTGCCCTCGCGCAGGGTGAAGCAGGTGTCCAGCGGCAGGCGCTTGCCGTCGTCCACCAGCGGCTGCGGGTTCATGCGGTACAGGCGCGTGGGCTCCAGGAACAGTACCGGGTCGGGGTCGTCGATGGCCGCCAGCAACAGCCCGTAGGCACGTGCCGGTGACGACGGAATAACCACGCGCAGGCCGGGAATATGCGCGAACAATGCCTCGGTGCTTTCGCTGTGATGCTCGGGCGCGCGAATGCCCGCGCCCATGGGCGTGCGCAGCACCATCGGGCAGCTCAGGCGCCCGCGCGTGCGGTTGCGCATGCGGCTGGCGTGGGACACCAGGTGTTCCATGGTGGCGTAGATAAAGCCCATGAACTGGATTTCGACGATGGGTTTCAGGCCCTGGGCGGCCATGCCTATTACCAGGCCACCGAGCATGGTTTCCGCCAGCGGCGAATCGATCACGCGCTTGAAGCCGAAGCTGTCGCGCAGCCCCTGGGTGGCGCGGAACACGCCGCCGTTGACGCCCACGTCCTCGCCCAGCACCACCACGTTTTCGTCCTCGGCCATGGCCCGGTGCATGGCCAGGTTCACCGCTTCCAGCAGGCTGATCTTGTCGTTATTCATGGTTGGCACCTCCCTGGCGGCGCGCCACCCGCTCAAGAAAGTCCTCGCGCTGGTCGGCCAGCACCGCCGGCCACTTGGCGTACACATAATCCATTACCGACTCGGGCGCCTGGGTGCCCGCGCCCTCGAAGTTGTCGACGGACTGCTGCACCAGGCCCTGGCATTCGGCGATCAACGCCTGCTCGCGGCCCTCGTCCCATACGCCCTGCCCGGCCATGAACGATTGCAGGCGCTTGATCGGCTCTTCCTGCCAGGCCTGCTTCACCTCGTCGGCGCTGCGGTAGCGGGTGGCGTCGTCGGCGGTGGTGTGGTCGCCCAGCCGGTAGCTCAGGCACTCCAGCAGCACCGGGCCCTTGCCCTGGCGGGCGCGCTCCAGCGCCACCTGCATACGGTCATACACCGCGAGCATGTCGTTGCCATCCACCTGCTCGCCATGGAAGCCGGCGCCGATGGCCTTCTGTGCCAGCGTGGGCGCGCCACACTGGATGCGCCGCGGCACCGAAATGGCCCACTGGTTGTTGTTGATCACGAATACCACGGGCAACTGCCAGGCGCCGGCCACGTTGAGTGCTTCGAGGAAATCGCCCTTGCTGGTGGCGCCATCACCGCAGGTGGTCACGGCCACCCGGTGCTCGCCGCGAATCTTGAACGCGCTGGCCACGCCGCAGGCATGCAGGGCCTGGGTGGCGATGGGTACGCACAGCGGGAAGTCCTGGGCTACAGCGGGTTCGGCGTAATCGCTGCCGCGCTCATCGCCGCCCCAGTACAGCAAAATTTCTTCCATGCGCACGCCACGCATCAATTGCACGGCGGTGTCGCGGTAGTAAGGGATGAGCACGTCTTCGGCGTGCATCAGGCTGCCGATGGCCACGCCTATGGCTTCCTGGCCCAGGGTGGGTGCGTAGGTGCCGATGCGGCCGGTGCGCTGCAAGGCCACGGCCTTCTGGTCGAACAGGCGCGTCAGCACCATTTGCCGGTACAGGCGGGTCAGCAGGTTGAAGTCATCGGCCCAGGCGGGCAAGGGGCCCAGCAGGCGGCCGTCGGGGGAAAGGTAACGGGTATAGGAAACCTTGATCTTGTTGGAGGTCATTGCGCAACTCCTGGTCCACACGGGGTACGTGTAGTGGTCATGACCCGCCGCTTGTGGCCGCAGGTCGTTCAAGGAGCTGGCGCCGGTAAGGCGCCGGCTCGCCAAATCAGGCGTAGATGAGTTTCTCCGCCAGGGCCTCGGCCACCCGCGCCGGTGAGCGCTTCTCGGCCTGGGCGTGGGCAAACACTTCAGTGAGGCGCGCGGCGATGCGCGCCAGGTGCGCGGTGATGGTGCCGACCTCCTCGCCCTGGTGCTTGAGGGCCACGTAAATCAGCCCGCCGGAATTGATCACGTAGTCGGGGGCGTAAAGAATGCCGCGCTTTTCCAGTTGGTCGGCGGCCTGCAGGCTGGTGAGCTGGTTGTTGGCGGCGCCGGCTACCGCGGCGCAGCGCAGTTGCGAGACGCTTTGGCCGTTGAGTATCGAGCCCAGGCCGCAGGGCGAGAAAATATCGCAAGGGGTGCCTAGCAGCCCTTCGGCTGCCACCGGGTGGGCGCCCAGTTGTTCCATGGCCAGTTGCACCTTGCCCGGGTCAAGGTCGCTGACCAGCAGCTCGGCACCGGCGGCGTGCAACTGCTCGGCCACGGCGTAGCCGACGTTGCCCAGCCCCTGCACGGCAATGCGCAGCCCTTCGAGGTTATCGGTGCCCAGGCGCGCCATGGCGGTGGCGCGAATGCCGGCGAACACGCCCATGGCCGCGTGGGGCGCCGGGTCGCCGGCGGCGGTGGTGCTGGTGACGTGACGGGTGTGCTGGGCCACGCAGTCCATGTCGGCGGTGGAGGTACCGCTGTCGATGGCGGTAATGAAGCGGCCGTCCAGGGTCTCGATGAAACGGCCAAAGGCTTCGAACAGGCCGGCGCGGTTTTCCACATGGGGGCTGCGGATGATTACCGCCTTGCCGCCACCAAACGGCAGCCCGGCCAGCGCCGCCTTGAAGCTCATGCCCTGGGCCAGGCGAATGGCGTCGACCATGGCGCTTTCATCATCGGGATAGGCAAGGTAACGGCAGCCACCAATCGCCGGGCCGGCGCGGCAATTATGAATGGCAATCACCGCGCGCAGGCCGGTCACCGGGTCGACGGCCAGGTGCAGCGCGTGGGTGCGGGTGCTTTGCATGAGAGCAAACATCGAGTGGCTCCCGATCTTGTTGTGTTAACAGTGTAGCCGTTGCCACGGCCGGCACTGGACGAAAAGCCGGCGCAGGGCTACAAGAGAAAGTATGAAACCTGTCCTCGACGCCGCGCGCCAGGCTTGCCTGGAGTGCCTTGTGCAAAGCCCGCCCGCGACTTTCGACGCCGCGTTGTGGATCGCTGCCGAACACGATCCGGCGTTCAACCCGCGCCAGTGCGACGAACAACTGCGCGAGCTGCAACTGCAGATCAGTATCGGCCTGCCCATGCTGCCGGTGTCGGAACTGGCGCAACCGCTGTTGCGCCGGCTCAACGCGCTGGGCTTCGTGCAGGATGATTTCCACCCGCTGCGGCCCCAGGCGGCTTTACTGAACAAGGTGCTGGAGCGCAAGCGCGGCCAGCCGCTGGCCTTGGCGCTGCTGGCGCTGGAGATGGCCAGGCGCCTGGACATCCCGCTGATGGGCGTCAACTTCCCGGGGCATTTCCTGCTGCGGGTACCCGGTGCCGATCACCAACTGGACCCCTGCGGTGGCCGCCGCCTGTACCCTGCCGACTGCCGCGAGCTGCTGGGCCGGCAGTTCGGCCCGCAGGTGCCGTTGCTGGCGGAGCACATGGCCCAGGCCGACCCGCGGCAGATGCTGCAACGCCTGTCACGCAACCTGCGCCAGTTGCACAGCACCCACGATGACCACGTGGCAGCGCTGAAGGATGCCGAGCGGGTGTTGCTGCTGGGTGCGCCCACGGCCGCCGACTACATCGCCCGCGCCGGTATCTACCAGCATCTGGAATGCCCGCGCGGCGAACGCTTCGACCTCGAATACGCGCTGCTGCTCAGCGAAGACCCGATCCAGCGCCTGCGCCTGACCACGCGCCTGGGCGAGCTGCCGCCCGCGCCCTCGTCACTGCACTGACGGCGTGTCGGCCTGGCACGCCGGGTGCGCCTGGGCAAACGCCGGGTGCTGCGCGGCCAGGGCGGCGACCCGCTGAATGCGTGGCCACTGCGCCACCGATACGTTGAAACGCTCCGCCGCGTACAGTTGCGGAATCAGGTACACATCCGCCAGGCCCGGCTGCTCGCCCACGCACCAGCCGCTGCCGCCGAGCAGTTGCTCCACGGCTTCCAGGCCCTGGCCAATCCAGGCGGCAATCCAGGCCTGCACCTGCGCTTCATCCTGCCCCAGGCTGCGCAGGCGGTTGAGCACGCTGACATTGTGCAGCGGGTGAATGTCGCAACCGATCAGCCCGGCAATGCCCCGCGCCTGGGCGCGCACCAGCAGGTCGCTGGCCAGCAGCGGCACCTGGGGGTAGCGCTCTTCCAGGTATTCGATGATCGCGCCGGACTGGATCAGCAACTGCCCGGTCGCGACCCGCAATGCTGGCACCCGCCCCTGGGGGTCAATGGCCAGGTAGGCCGGCGAACGCTGCTCGCCAGCCAGCAGGTTCACCGGCAGCGCCTCATACGCCAGCCCCTTCAATGCCAGGGCAATGCGCACCCGGTATGACGAGGTCGAGCGGTAGTAGGTATAGAGGTGCATGCCCAGGCCCTCACGCGGCGGCAACGATCCGGCCACGGCACTCGCCGAAGCCGATGGACACCTGGCCCGGCGCCACGCACCGCGCCCGCAGGATCACTTCATCGCCGTCTTCAAGGAAACGTCGCGTTTCACCCGACGCCAGGCTCAGCGGCTGTTTGCCGCCGTTGGTCATTTCCAGCAGGCTGCCGTATTGCCCTGGCTGGGCGCCGGACAGCGTGCCGGAACCGAACAGGTCGCCCGCCTGCAGTTGGCAGCCATTGACGCTGTGGTGGGTGACCAGTTGGGCCACGGTCCAGTACATGCTGCGGGTGTTGCTGAGGGCGATGCGTTCGGCAGGCAAGCCCTGTTCGCGCATGTGCTCGGTCAACAGCAGCACTTCCAGTTCAATGTCCAGCGCGCCGCTGTGCTGGTCGCGCGCATCCCACAGGTACGGCAGCGGCTGCGGGTCGCCTTCGGGGCGTGGCGCCTGGGCGCAGCGAAACGGCTCCAGCGCCTCGGCGGTAACCACCCAGGGTGACAGGCTGGTGATGAAGCTTTTCGACAGGAATGGCCCCAGCGGCTGGTACTCCCAGGCCTGGATATCGCGCGCCGACCAGTCGTTGAGCAGACAGTAGCCGGCCACATGCTCGTCGGCGCGGTCGATGGCGATGCCCTCGCCCATGGCGTTGCCCGGGCCGATCCAAATACCCAGTTCCAGCTCGAAGTCCAACCGTGCGCAAGGGCCGAAATCCGGCTCGCTGCGCCCGGCCGGCATGGTCTGGCCCTTGGGCCGGCGCACCGGCGTGCCCGACGGCCGCAAGGTGGAGGCGCGGCCGTGGTAACCAATCGGCACGTACTTGTAGTTGGGCAGCAGCGGATTGTCGGGGCGGAACAGCTTGCCGACGTTTTTCGCGTGCTCGATGCCCACGTAGAAATCGGTGTAGTCGCCTACGCGCGCGGGCAGGTGCAACTGGCAGTCGCTGGCCGGATGCAGGCAATCGCGCACCGCCCCCTGGGTTTCACTGCCCTCGGCCAGCAGTTGGGTCAGGCGCTCACGCAACCCTATCCGCGCCTGGCGGCCCAGGGCAAAAAAGCCGTTGAGCTGGCCGCCCTCGCAGGCCAGCGCCGCCGTGGCGGCTTCACCTTGCAGCAACCCGGTGGCCAGCAGCGCTTCCAGGTCCAGGATCGAGTCACCAATGGCCACTCCCGCCCGTGGCCGCCCGCCCTGGGGGCTGAACACACCCAGCGGCAGGTTCTGCAACGGAAAATCGGCGTGGCCGTTGGCGCTGGCTACCCAGCTGTGGTGCTGATTCATGCATCCCTCCGGTTCGGGTTGAAGGTGCTGGGCAGGCTGGCCCAGCACGCGTCATAACTGCCCTGCAATTGGCTGCACGCCAGGGCATGGTAGCTGGGGCGCAGCACTTGGCTGGTCTCGAACATGAACGCCATGGTCTGTTCGATGCGCACCGGCGCCAGCTCGGCGGCCGTGGCCTTGGCGCAGGTCTCGGCGTCGGGCCCGTGGGCGCTCATGCAACTGTGCAGCGACGCGCCGCCGGGCACGAAGCCCTCGGCCTTGGCGTCGTAGGCGCCCTGTATCAAGCCCATGTACTCGTTCATCAGGTTGCGGTGGAACCACGGCGGCCTGAAGGTGTTGTCCGCCACCATCCAGCGTGGCGGGAAAATCACGAAGTCCATGTTGGCCATGCCAGGCACGCTGGTGGGCGAGGTCAACACGGTAAAGATAGACGGGTCCGGGTGGTCGTAACTGACGGTACCCAGGGTGTTGAACAACCGCAGGTCGTATTTGTACGGCACGTTGTTGCCGTGCCAGGCCACCACGTCCAAGGGTGAGTGTTGCAGCTCGCAGCCCCACAGGCGGCCAAGGAATTTCTGCACCAGGGCAACCGGGCCGCTGCTGTCCTGGTAATGCGCCACGGGCGTGAGGAAATCACGGGCGTTCGCCAGCCCATTGCTGCCGATGGGCCCAAGGTCGGGCAGACGCAACGGTGCGCCGTGGTTTTCCGCCAGGTAGCCACGCGCCTGGCCATCAGGCAGCTCGACGGTGAACTTCAGCCCGCGCGGCACCACCGCGATCTCCAGCGGCTCAAGGTCCAACACACCGAGCTCGGTCCGCAGCCGCAGGCGCCCCTGCTCCGGCACCAGCAACAGTTCGCCGTCGGCGTTGTAGAACACCCGCTCCATGCTGCGGTTGGCGGCGTAGTGGTAAAGGCTGGTGCCGCTGGGTGCATCGGCCGGGCCGTTGGCGGCCATGGCCACCCAGCCGTCCAGAAAGTCCGTGGGCGCCGTGGGCATCAGCAATGGGTCCCAGCGCAGGCGGTTGGGCGTGGCGTCGCCAAGCGGCCCACCCTGCAGCTGGCGCGCCAGCGGTTCGAAGCGCGGGTGCAGCGCCGAGGGGCGGATGCGGTACAGCCAGGTGCGCCGGGCTTCGCTGCGGGGGACGGTAAAGGCGGTGCCGGAAAACTGTTCGGCATACAGGCCGTAGGGGGCCTTTTGCGGGGAATTGCGGCCGGCGGGCAAGGCGCCGGACAGCGCTTCGCTGCTGAATTCGTTGCCGAAGCCGCTCAGGTAACGCGGCGCGGCTGCACCAGGATCCAGGTCCATGAAACCTCCGGAGGCATTTTTATTTTTATCGTAATCCAATTACGAATAACGTAATTTGATTGCCTGGGAGCGTCAAGCTATAAAGACGCCCACTTGCCCACGGACCGCCCTCACCATGCCTACACCCACCCCACCTGCCGAGAGCAACAACAAGCAGAAAGTCCGTTCGGCCGAAGTCGGCACCGACATTCTCAAGGCGCTGGCCGAGCTTTCGCCTTCCACCTCGCTGTCGCGCCTGGCCGAACACGTGCAAATGCCCGCCAGCAAGGTGCATCGCTACCTGCAGGCGCTGATCGCCAGTGGCTTCGCCGAACAGAACCCGGCCACCAACCATTACGGCCTGGGCCGCGAGGCCTTGCGGGTGGGGCTGGCAGCACTGGGCAGCATGGACGTGCTGAAGCTGGCGGCGTTGCCGTTGTCCGACCTGCGCGATGAGTTGAACGAAACCTGCTTCCTGGCAGTGTGGGGCAACCGTGGCGCCACGGTGGTGCAGGTGGAGCCGGCGGTGCGCGCGGTGACGGTGGTGACGCAGGTGGGGTCGGTGCTGCCGCTGCTCAGTTCGTCCACGGGGCTGGTGTTCGGTGCCTATTTGCCAGAACGCGAGACGCTGGAGTTGATCAATGAAGAGTGCCATGGCACCGATGGCCTGAACCTGCCGCAGGTGCAGGCCACATTCGCGGCTATTCGCGAACGTGGCCTGCACCATATCCATGGTTTGCTGCTACCCGGTGTCGACGCGCTTTCTGCCCCGGTGTTCGACGCCCTGGGAAAGGTTTCGGCAGTAATGACTATCGTCGGCCCAAGCTCCATGTTCCATGCCGATGAACACGGTGCCGCTGCGCATCGCCTGCTGGCAGCCAGCCGCCAGATAAGCTGGCGAATGGGCTACCAGCCGCGGTAGGTTGTTACTCGATTCGCTCGCTGACCTGGGACTTGACGAAGTTCGTCAACTCGCCCAGCAGCTGCGTCTCTATCTCATCAATTATGTTGATCGCTACGGTATTGACCAATTCCTTTGCCATGACCTGAACAAGGCTTTGCTTGAGGTAACCGCGCAAGCCTGAAATGGCGGCCAGGCTTTGGGCAACATCCACAAGGTGCCAGAACGCGGCTGCGCGGTCGCCGTCCTGGTACGCCTTCACACCATTGAACACACTGCGGGCCGTGATAAGCACAGACAGGGCCATCGCCGCTGGCGGGAAAGGCGAGAGCGCCAGGTTGAGAATCTTCAGCGCAAGGCTTTCGAAAGCCTGCGAGGCTCGCTCCGCAGCCGTGGTGGTCCCTTCGTCGACATCATTGGAAAGCCCTGCCATTTCCACAATGAACTCTGCCCGGAAGTTGCTTACCCGGTCATAAGGGGCAGCAGCGGGAGTAATCAGGTGTTCAGGGTAGGAGGAATCTTTCCAACGCTGGAGCAACGAGCCAATTCTAGGCTTGTCACTGTGCCGGACCCGAGCGTAGTAGTAGTCCTGCAATCGCCCGTCCTTCAGCGATAGGCGGAAATCTTTCAGCGGCCTGAACCACACACCGTCCGGTGAATGGGGCGTGTACAAGTAGTCCCGCTGTACGCCGCCCTCGTCGAGGTGCCGGAAAATATAAACACCCTGAACACAGCGCCCATCCAGGCCCAGGCGGTAAACCCCGGTTTTTTCGTATGTGCGGTCCCCGCCCACGATTGGCGGCTCCAGGTCATGCAGCGCGGCCACCATGGTGCTCAACACCTTGGCATCGGTTCCGTCCAGCATCCATTGCATGTGCTGGGTGATCACCGCCCGCTCCATTTCGTGCCGCGAAATATCGAAGAATAATTCCAGGCGAGCGTCATAGCCATCCTTGCCAGGGTCCAGAAAACGCGTCTTGATCATTGCCATGTATCGATTCGCCAGGTTCGCGTTTTCAGCAATGTCCAGGACTGCGGCGTAGGCCAGCCCGTCCACCGACTTGCCGACGGACGAGGAAAGTTTGCCGAGCACGAATGGCGTATCAAAGCGCAGGTCCCGAAGTGCAGCCTGCATCAGGCTGACATCGCCATGCGGCTCGTAGTGAATTATTACCTGATCACAATCATGACGCGGCGTGCCACGCAGGGCATCCAGCTTCGCCTGAACATCTTCCCGGGCGAACTGCATGAAGGGCGTCAGCTGGGTGTCCTTGTCGAAACGGCCGCGCAGGATCTGGAGGTTGCGGTCAATGACCGCCAACCTGCGGCGCGCATCTGGCTGCGCTTCACGGTACCAGGCAGGGGTTATGTCGGCGTACTCATCCACATGCATCGCCGCTTTCTGCTTCGCGTATTGCTCCAGCGCCTCGTTAAAGGTAGTGGCCTCGTACCACTGGACGTCAATTTGTTCCACGGTGTTAACGGCACCAGCAATCACCGGCCTGAGTGCCGCGCGTATCGCCCCGCGATAGGTCGAAGGCGCCTGGCGAATCAGGAACTCACGGCCGCCCACCACCAGCAGCCAACGGTCGAGCTCGCGGAGCCACTGTTCCTGCGAATCGAATACCGAGAAATCATTTCCCGAGGGCGCCCCGGGCGCATATACCACCCACTTGCGTGCATCGCCTTCACCCACCCCGAACACCAGCAAATGCAAGAGCGGCAACTTGCGTCGGGTCACCTGGACCCGGCCTATTTGCACATGCCCAGGCAATGCAGCGTCGGGAGCAAGGCATGCCTGCTCCAGCGATTCGAACTGGACGTGACGGCGCTCTCTATACCTTGCCGCCAACAAGGCAAGCGCCAACCGTGCCTGCAACACCTGCCCCAACGCCTTCAACGTGGCTGGCCGGGCGTATTCCCTTTCCAGCGCCCCCTGATAGCGAACACGCAGGTCCAGCCGGCCATGCATCTTGTAGAGGAACTCTGGACTAAGGCCCTGAGCCTGAAGCGCTTCGTCGGTGGAAACCTTCAGGTCGGCTTCGCCCAACTCCTGCAAGGCGTAATCGGTCAGGCTGAGCTTGCGACGCACTGTGGTTACTTTGCCCCTACGGGCGAGGCGGAAGGCAGTGTTGAGGATCATCACATCAGGGTCGGCATCGAGCTTGAGCTGCGCGCTTAAAATGCTGCCTACTTTGCGTCGAGCGTAAACCTGCAGGGTCGAGGTGCCCTCGACGATAGCGTCGAACGCCTGTTGCTGGTTCATCGCCTCGGTTTCACGCTCGCAGTAAACCTGCTGCTCTGCTACCGAGGCGTTACGCAACCAGTCAGGTCGTGAGGCGGCACGGTAGTGCCTGAGCGCTGCCAGCAGTTGGGCGTCCAGCCCAGCACCGTAGGCCGCCAGATGCCAAACCTTCTCAAACTCCCGAGTTTGCCCAGCGGCCTGGAATGCCTTGAGGGAGTTACGCTGCAGTTGCAGAAGTGCAGCCACGTAATCCTCAATCAGCGGTTTATTCACGACCTGAAGTGTCAATTCTCCTGGCGAATTGTTGCCCCTGGCGACCATGGGATCAGGCAAGTAAAGCGCCAATACCTCCGGATCCTTGAGCCGCTGCCCCAAGGACGCCTTGAACTCGCCCAACGTCCGGAACTGCTCTATGCCGTTGGCGGGCGTCCACAGCCACACGAAGTATTCCGACTGAAAGGGGGGCAACTCACTGGGCGCAGGCTCCCCCCGTCCTAATACATAACAGCCGTGAAGCAGTCGCCCGCCTGCTGATAGCCTATGAGCCTGCCCTGCAGAGGCATTTCCCAATAGCAATTCCAGGGATTGGTAAGAAGCTGCGGAAATACGTCGCAGATATTTGCTGACCATCAAGTCGGCCTTGTACAACTCAGCGCTCTGGGCGGCCAACTGATTGCACATGGCCGTCTCATCGCCGCCCAAGGCATCCTCCTGCCAATGTTCAGCAAGCCTTCCGAGTGCTCTTTCAACCGACTCTGCAGCGGACCAGACAGGCTTCGGCGTGCGCAGGGCCGCTTTCATATTTATCTGGTGCCGGGTAAGCGCCAGCAACTCAGGAGCCGGGGCAGCGTTAGACGAAAGTGTACCTTTGAACAGGGTCATGTCGTTTCCTCATTCCATTGATGGTAACCCCCATGCCTCGGGGGAACCTATTATGGAAATCGGTCGGCGCAGGAACAATCATGGAACCGGTACAACAGCGAGATGCTCTCCCCGCCAATTAAAAGTTCATACCGACTGCAACGGAAATATAATCACGGTCTTTCAAAGTATTGTAATCGCCGGCGAAAAACTCCGTGAGATTGATACTGGCGGTATAAGTTGCCTGATAATCTCCGGAAAGCCCAAGCGTTACGGCTTTCGCGCCTTCGCTGAACAGGCCGTTAGGACCATAACCCTGCACGTCATGGGACCATGACACGCTCGGTTTCAAGCTAACCCCCGCAAAGACATCAGGGTAACGAAGCTCAGCGCGCGCCCGGTAACCCCAGGCATTGCTGGTCACGAACCCATGGTTGCCCGCCGTACCATATACCGCGTCACGCCCCAGGCGGTCACCGCTGGACACATTGTCCACGTGCACCCACCCCGCCTCGCCCACCAGCGACAACCGCTGGGCGCCCAGTACCTCGTCGAAGTCCTGGCTGAGGCTGCTTTGCAGCTGGGTGATGGCCTTGCGCTCGTAGCCGCTGTTGACCTGGCCGGCCGGCCCGTAAAGTGCCTGGGTCAGGTCGGCGAGGTTGCGCTGCACGGGCGCGTCGGGCCGGTAGCTGAGCTCGCCGCGCCATTTGGTGCCCCCGGCCAGCAACGTCGAGAAGCTGGCGCCGTACAGCTGGATGTCCTGCGGGTACTGCAGGTTGTAACTGCCGCTGAGCAGCGCGGCATCGGCTGCCTGGCTGTTGGTCAGCGTGCCCAGGCCCGCCGGTATTGCGCCGGTGCCGTTGCGGGTTTCGATGAAGGCCTGGCGGCTGTGGTAGTTCATGAAGTAGAAACCGTAGTCCACGGCGCCCACCTGCCAGTGCAGCGCCGTGCCCCACTGGCCGCCGTCGCGGGCGCGCTGGTCGTGGCCGCGTGGCACCACCACGCCTTCGCTGGTCACTTCATAGCCCTGGCCTTGCTGCGCCGGCAACGAAGAGGCCACGGTGAAACCACGGCTGCAGCCGCGGGCGGTGATGTCGTCGGCGAAGTAGGTGCCGCAGTTCTCCGCCTGGGAGGCATCCCACTGCAGCTGGTAGAAGGCGTCCAGGGTCAGGGCGTCAGTGAGGCTCTGGGAGACATACAACAGGTTGGTGGGCAACAGGCTGTCACTGACGGTTTCGCCAGGCTGATGCAACGTGGCCAAGTCCACCGGGTTGATACTATTGATGGAGTTGCCGATGAACTCGCTCTCGCCCCAGTTGACGATCTGCCGCCCCACGCGCACGGTACCCGGCTGGTCGCCGACGCTGTAGTGATGGTAGACGTAGGCATCCAGCCACTGGCCGCCAGCGGCGCGGGCGCCCTCGTCGCGGCCACGGTCGCTGATGGACTTGAAGTCCTGGCTGCCGTCCTGCTGGGCAAAGTCATACCAGTAGCGGCCGCGCACGTACACGCCGCTGTCGCCGTACTGCAGGGTCAGGGCATGCTCTACCTGCAAACGGGTGGAGAAGGCCTGGCCACGGCTGAAGTTCAGCCGGCCGTCATCGCCCAGGCTTGAGTGGCCACGGCCGCCGTTGCTCGTCCCCACCAGGCCGTGGTCGGCGTTGCGCAGCCCCCAGTCGCTGGTGAAGCTAAGGTTGGTGTCGATCTGGCCTTCCACGTCACCCACATTGAATGGCAACGCCTGCGCCCTGCCGCACACTGCGGCGGCGACACTGGCTGCAAGGAAAAGCGCTTTGAACGGCGTGCGATTTGGCGACATGGCAGGACTATTACAGTGGCGGTAATAGTCATTGTCGCAAACTGCTATTTTTCAATCCACAACTAACGCTTACTATTTCTTCAGTCGCCAAGGGAACTAACCCGCACCCCACGGGTTAATGATGAATTAATCTTCATTGTGTATTGTCCGATGCTGATCCCCGGCCTGCCTGGCTTTGGCGACACCTTGTTCACCGACGTTGATTTGAAGCTCCTTGATCTAACGTCTTATTTGGCCGCTGTGTTACAGCGGCCTTTTTTATTTCCGCGTTTTACTGCCAGCCCTGTAGCCGCTGCCGCAGGCTGCGCTGGCCCTGTGCCACAGCGAAAATCTCCAGTGAATATCAGGGCCTGCGCAGCCTGGCGGCAGCGGCTACAGTAATCGGGTACGAAAGTTTTAATACTGCTTGAGATGGGCCATCATTTCCCCCAATGCTTCAATGTTATCCGCGGGGTGCACGGCATTGTCGAAGTTGCCGATATTCGCCCACTCTTTTGCAATATCTTCCACGGCCATACCCCGGTGCGGGTCAAAGCCCACGCCCAGGCTGCGCTCCCAGCGCACTTTGCCCACCCAGCCACCGCCCACTTCATATAAACCGCCAGTGTCCTGGCACTGTTCACTGCCCAGGTAAACCACCAGCGGGCTCACCAGTTCAGGCTTGAGCAAAGCGAAGACGTCGGGCGGCATCAGCCCCTCGGTCATGCGCGTGCCGCCGGTGGGCGCTATGGCGTTGACCAGGATGTTGTGGCGGCGGCCTTCCAGCGCCAGGGTGCGGGTCAGGCCGTACAGGCCCAGCTTGGCCATGGCGTAGTTGGCCTGGCCGAAGTTGCCGTAGATGCCCGAGGTGGACGAGGTGAAAATCACCCGGCCAAAGTTCTGCTCGCGCAAGTGCGGCCAGGCGGCATGGGTCAGCTTGTAGGCGCCCTGCACGTGCACCTGGTACACCTGCTCCCAGTCGCTGTCGTCCATCTTGTGAAAGCTTTTGTCGCGCAGGATGCCGGCGTTGTTCACCAGCACATCCACCCGGCCGAAGCTGTCCAGCGCCTGCTGGACGATCTTGTCGCCGTCGGTCACCGACTCGTGGCTGGCGATGGCGGTGCCGCCGGCCTCGCGGATCTGCGCCACCACCCGGTCGGCGGCCGACGCATTGGCGCCTTCGCCGTGGGCGGAGCCGCCCAGGTCGTTGACCACTACCCGCGCGCCATGCTGGGCGAACAGCAAGGCGTGGGCACGCCCCAGGCCGCCGCCGGCGCCAGTGACAATCACCACTTTATCTTCGAAACGGACCGCATCGCTCATGGCACAACTCCTGGCAGCACAAATAGGGCATGGCGGCAGTGTCGTGTACGAACGTTCCAGTCACAATGAAGACGGCCCTGCCTGAATACGCCACGATAAGGCAGGGGGATGATCCCTGCCCACGCTTCAGGAGTACAGGCGCTGCCTGGCGCTGGCGGCTGCCAGTGCCTGCAACTGGTCACGGAAGGCCAGGTAATGCTTGAGCACCTGTACCGGTGCCTCGGTGTGCGGGTAATGGCCGATGCCGGCGAGGGAAACTGTGTCGGCGCGGTGGATAAGCTCGCGGTAGCGGGTGACCATGTGCTTGCCGCATACCGGGTCGACACTGCCGTTGATGAAGCGCAGGGGCACCCCGGCGTGCTGCATGGCCGTCACCCAGCGGTCACGCCGCAGGCGCCGCTCCACCAGGTAGCCGGCCAGCCGGTGCAGCACGCGGGTGCCCTGGTTGGCGCGGATCAGGCTCCACCAATCGTCCATGGCGCTTTCGCTGGGGCGGGTGTGGGGGCCGTAGATTTGCCGCACGTTGTTGACCAGGGTCTCGCGGTTGAAGCTGCGGCTGACCAGCCAACCCAGCGGGCTGATCAACAGTTTCTGGATCAGGATGGCGCGGTGGGCCTCGGGAAACAGCCCGCCGTTGAGGAATACGCAACTGGCAATGCGCGCCAACCCATGCTGGTGCCGCGCCAACAATTCCTGGGCGACGCTGTCGCCATAGTCATGGGCAAGCAGGTGCACCGGTTGCTGGATATTCAGGTGCGCGAGCAGGGCCTGCTGCAAATCGGCCTGTTCGATCAGGCTGTAGTCATGGTCCAGCGGCTTGCTGGAATCGCCGAAGCCAAGCATGTCGCAGGCGATCAGCCGGTAGCGCCGGGCCAGCGGTTGCCACAGGTAGTGCCAATCCCAACTGGCGGTCGGAAAACCATGCAACAGCAACAACGGCTCGCCGCGCCCCGCCACCCAATAGCGAATGGCGTGGCCGCGGAACTCGAAGGTCTGCCCGCGGGTGCGCCACACCGTCAACGGGATCTCGGCCAACGGCGTGGCCGGGCGTACCTGTTGCGGTAGCTCCTGGCCTGCCGGCGAAGGTGATGACGGCTTGCGGTGTGCCCGGTCGTGGGCAAGCGAAGTCGACGGAACATGAACTGTGGTCACGGTCATTACCTCGGCACTTCTCTGTGCTCTCCTGGCAGGAGTTTAACCAGCTCTCCGGCCAGGGGTAATTGCGTTGGCAGCCAGCTTATTGGCCTTGTGAGTCACCAGCAAAATCAAACAGATAATGGATCCAGGAACCGCCTGACAGAAGCGTTTCAGCTACCGCTCAAGCCGCCTGCAGGTGCTTGATCAACTCGGCCAGCCAAGGCTCGGCGTCGGTTTCCGGGGTCACCGATTCGCTGGCATCCAGGCGCAGCATGGCCTGTACTTCCTTCACCCCCAACTCTGCAAACAGCTCGCGAAGCTGCTCGCCGCCGCCACAGAAAGTATCCCCATAGCTGGCGTCGCCCAGGCCTATGACCGCGCCGGGCAGGCCGCGCAAGGCAGCCGGCAACTGGTCGCGCAATTGCGAATACAGCGGCTGCAGGTTATCGGGCAGCTCGCCCATGCCGGTGGTCGAGGTCACGGCCAGCAATGCCTGGGGGGCTGCGCCCAGCAGCTCTTCAAGGCTGGCGCGGGGGTTGTAGAAAGCTTCGAAACCGGCGTTTTCGAGCAGGGACTTCGCGTGACGGGCCACTTCTTCAGCAGTGCCGTACACGGAGCCGGACAGGATGGCGACTTTCATTGCTAGGGTCCTGGGCAGGGTCAAAAGCGCGATAGTAACAGGCAGCGGGCCTGGGACGCAGTGTGGCCATCTGCCAGATGATGGGTGTGCCCTGGCCTTGCTTCCTCTAGAATGAACCCTGAACTGTCGTGGAATGCCGCAAAGATGATCAATGCCAAGCTGTTGCAACGGATGATGGATGCGTCCAACGACGGTATCGTCGTGGCGGAACAGGAAGGTGAGGACAACATCCTCATCTACGTCAATCCTGCCTTTGAACGATTGACCGGCTACAGCTCCAATGAAATTCTCTACCGTGACTGCCGTTTCCTGCAGAACGGCGACCGCGACGAAGCGGTGCTGACTTTGATCCGCCAGGCCATCGACAACGGCCAGCCGTGCCGCCAGCGCCTGCGCAACTACCGCAAGGACGGCTCGGCATTCTGGAACGAGCTGTCGATTACCCCGGTGTACAACGAAAGCGACAAGCTCACCTATTTCATCGGCATCCAGAAAGATGTCACCGAACAGGTGGAAGCCCAGGAGCGCGTGGCGCAACTGCAACGCGAGCTGGATGAAGCACGGGCGCGAATCATTGCCCTGGAAAACGACCAACGGCACTAACTAATGCCCAAGGTTGCTGTCTACTGACCGAACAACCGCCTTATTTCGCCTTCGAGCTCGATCATGCCAGTTGACGCCCTCCTTACCCAGGATGAGCTGGATTTCATTCGGACCATGCAGCACAACCCGCAGCTCAACGTGCGTGACACCACGGCGAGCCTGCTGGTAAATGGCGGCACGCAGATCCGTGACCTGCTGGCGCGCCTGGTGGCCAACGAACAGGTGACCATCCAGGCCCAGTTCGAAAACCAGCAGATGAGCTTCCCGCTGCAACTGGTGGAAGACGAGTTCCACGCAGTCCACCTCAAGCTGGGCGCGCCGAGCATCTACGAGGACGGCCCTAATGTACGGCCGTGGCGCATGGCGCTGAACCGCCCCGTGGTGCTGGAAGACGACAAGGGCCGCATCACCGATTACCAGGTGCTGGAAATTTCGTTCGAGGGCGTGCTGCTGGAAATGCGCAACGGCCGCAAGCCGCCACGCCGTTTCTCACTGTGGTTCAACCCCGAAGGCCATGAGCCCATGCCCCTGCGCGGCACCCTGCGGCGCAAGACCGAACAGGGCCATTACGCCTACCGCCTGAACCCGGACAACCCGCAGGAAACCGAACGCCTGCGCCAGTACATCCTCGCCCAACACCGCCGCACCCACCCGCAACTGCACGCCTGAGCCAGCCTCAGGTGTCCAGGTGCCCCGCCAGGTACTGTTGAAGGCGGCGCTGCATCAGGCGGCCGTCGCTGCCCAGGCAGGCCACTTCGGTATTCACCAACGCATCCTGCACCAGGTCACTGGCCTCGCCTGCCAGCATCAGCGGGCAATCCAGCGTCAGCCCCAGCTTGCGCAGGCGCTTGGGCGTGTCGGCAGCAGGCGGGTGGTTGGAGAACAGCACCATGGCCTGCGGCGCCAGCTTGTCGCACACAAGGCTCAGCTCTTCCAGCGGCTGCCCCGGCGCCAGCACCTGCACCGCCACCTCACTGCTGGCCAGCAATAGCGCCGCCACCAGCAACTCCAGCTCATGGCACTGGCCCGGAATGGCCGCCAGCAGCACCGTGCTTTCCTGGTTCTGGTGGCGCAGCATCTGCAAACGCTGCAGGGTGCGGGCGCGCAGGAAGCTGTCCAGCATCAGCCATTCGCTGGTCTGCCCGAAGGCGTCCTGGCGCAGCAGCAACTCCTGCCACACCGGCATCAGCACATCCTGGAACACCACGACCATGGGGTAGCTGGAGAATACCTGGCCGTACACCTGGTCCAGGCGCTGCTCATCGAAGGCGTGCACGGCGCGGCGCACCTGCGCCTGCCACTCGCCCCACTCGCTGCTGGCCAGCGGCCGTTCCACGGGTTCGGGCTGCGCCTTGTGCGCGTTGCTGCGTGCGAGGATCTTGCCGACTTTGCTCACCGCCACGCCACGCTCGATCCAACCCAGGATGCTGCGCACCTCATCGATGTCAGCCTGGGAATAGAGGCGGTGCCCGCTTTCGGTGCGCGTGGGCTGAATAAGCCCATAACGGCGCTCCCAGGCACGCAGGGTGACCGGGTTGATGCCGGTCAGGCGTGCCACCTCGCGGATGGGAAACAGCTCCTGGCGCGAAAGGTCGCCGGCGGCAGAAGAGACTGGAACGAAATCTGACATCGGTACGTGCGCCAAGGGCCGTGGGGTCGGCGGGCATTGTACCTTGGTTGGCACGAACTACCCAATTGCCCGGATATCTGGCGTCAACAAAACAGCACTGGCGCATTTTTGCGGTTCAGGAATAATCCTTGCTTGAATTTGCATGCAGGCCACCACCCCGGCCCTGCATCGAGAGGCGCGCCCTACCCGGGAGGCCCGTAATGAACGGAGATACACAATGTCTACCCCCGTCACCCTGATGGTTGCGCGCCGCGTCGCCAATGGCCGCTACCATGACCTGATCGCGTGGCTGCGCGAAGGCGAACAACTGGCCACCGACTTCCCCGGCTACCTGGGCTCCGGCGTGCTGGCGCCGCCCCCCGACGACGACGAATTCCAGATCATCTTCCGCTTCGCCGACGAAACCACCCTGCACGCCTGGGAGCACTCCGCCTCGCGCAGCGCCTGGCTGGTGCGTGGCAGCGGCCTGTTCGCGCAGCCTCACGAGCACCGGGTGAGCGGCATTGACGGCTGGTTCGGCGATACCGGCCATGTGCGGCCGCCGCGCTGGAAGCAGGCGGTGGCGATCTGGCTGGCGTTCTTCCCGGTGTCGCTGCTGTTCAACTTCGTCCTGGGGCCGTTGCTGGGCGAACTGAGCCTGGTGCCGCGCATCATGGTCAGTACTCTGGCCCTGACACCTATCATGGTGTACTTCTTCATTCCGCTGTCCACGCGGTTGCTGCACAACTGGTTGCATGCAGTGCCCCAGCGCGCCCTGAGTGCGCGGGTTGCCAGGGACGCGGCCTGACGGCCGCTGCTGCAACGCCCCCGAGCGCCGCGGTATCCCTGGATGCCGCGGGCGGTTGTACATTGCCACTCCACTGGTATAAGTTCCCGGTAGACACCTGCCGCGAGCCCATGCATGCCCCGCCCTGCCCCTATCCTGATCACCGGCGCCAGCCAGCGCGTCGGCCTGCATTGCGCCGAGCGCCTGCTGGACGAAGGCCAGCCTGTGATCGTCAGCTACCGCAGCGAGCGCGACAGCGTGGCGCGCCTGCGCGAGCGTGGCGCGGTGACGTTGTTCGGGGACTTTTCCAGCGAAGCGGGCATCCTCGCGTTCATCGCCTTGCTGAAGAAACACACCGGCGCCCTGCGTGCCATCGTTCATAATGCATCGGCCTGGCAGGCGGAAACCCCGGGCGAGGAAGCCCAGGCCTTCGCGCAGATGGTCAGCGTGCACATGCTCGCCCCCTACCTGATCAACCTGCACTGCGCCGACCTGCTGCACGCAAGCCCTGTGGCCGACATCGTGCACATCAGCGACGACGTCACCCGCAAGGGCAGCAGCAAGCACATCGCCTACTGCGCCAGCAAGGCCGGGCTGGACAGCCTGACCCTGTCGTTCGCCGCCAAGTACGCACCGCGCATCAAGGTCAACGGCATCGCCCCGGCGCTGCTGATGTTCAACCACGACGACGACGCGGCGTACCGCGCCAAAGCCCTGGCCAAGTCGGCCATGGGCATCGAGCCCGGCCCGCAGGTGGTGTACCAGAGCCTGCGCTACCTGCTCGACAACCCCTATGTCACCGGCACTACCTTGACCGTCAACGGCGGCCGGCACGTAAAATAAGCGCCCTGCGCGAGGAAGTAGCCTCCATGAACCCCAGCCTGCCGCAACACTATCGCGAGATCCTCAAGGAGCTGGGTGAAGACCCGGAGCGCGAAGGCCTGCTCGATACCCCCAAGCGCGCCGCCAAGGCCATGCAGTACCTGTGTCATGGCTACGGTCAGACCTTGGAAGAGATCGTCAACGGCGCCCTGTTCGCCTCCGACAACGACGAGATGGTGATCGTCCAGGACATCGAGCTGTACTCGTTGTGCGAACACCACCTGCTGCCCTTCATCGGCAAGGCCCACGTGGCCTACATCCCCACCGGCAAGGTGCTGGGGCTGTCGAAGATCGCGCGCATCGTCGACATGTTCGCCCGCCGCCTGCAGATCCAGGAAAACCTCACCCGCCAGATCGCCGAGGCGGTGCGTGACGTGACCGGCGCCGCCGGCGTGGCGGTGGTAATCGAGGCCAAGCACATGTGCATGATGATGCGCGGGGTGGAGAAACAGAATTCGGTGATGAACACCTCGGTGATGCTCGGCGCGTTCCGCGATTCGAGCACCACCCGCCAGGAATTCCTGCAATTGATTGGACGGAGCAAGTAATGCCACAACTGGAGCCAGGAATGGCGCGCATCCGGGTCAAGGACCTGTGCCTGCGCACCTTCATCGGAATCAACGAGGACGAGATCCTCAACAAGCAGGATGTGCTGATCAACCTGACCATCCTGTATGCGGCCCAGGAAGCGGTGCGTGACAACGACATCGACCACGCGCTGAACTACCGCACCATCACCAAGGCGGTGATCCAGCACGTGGAGGGCAACCGCTTTGCCCTGCTGGAGCGCCTTACCCAGGAACTGCTGGACCTGGTGATGGCCAACGAGGCCGTGCTGTACGCTGAAGTCGAAGTCGACAAACCCCATGCCCTGCGCTTTGCCGAGTCGGTGTCGATCACCCTCGCGGCACGCCGCTGAACGGAAACCGCACCATGAACGATCAACAACGCCTGGAACTTGAAGCCGCGGCCTTCCGCCGCCTGGTGGCGCACCTGGGCAAGCGCACCGACGTGCAGAACATCGACCTGATGAACCTGGCCGGTTTCTGCCGCAACTGCCTGTCCAAGTGGTACAAGGCCGAGGCCGACGAGCGCCACATCGAGGTAAGCCTCGATGACGCCCGTGAAGTGGTGTACGGCATGCCGTACAACGAGTGGAAGAATCTTTATCAGCAAGAAGCCAGCGCCGACCAGCAAGCGGCGTTCGCCAAAGGAAAACAGCATGACTGACTTGAATACCCTGCGCGCCAGCCTCGCCACCGGCGAACACGTTTTTGCCGACACCCTGGCGTTTGTCGCCGCGCATTACGATTACCAGCCACAAGCCTTCACCAACGGTGAACTGGAAAACGCCGCCGGCCAGAACGAAGGCTCGTGCAAGACCCTGGGCCTGGCCGTGCTGGAGGGCCTGAGCGACCAGGAAGCCCTGCTGGCGTTCGGCGAGCACTACCGTTCGGTTGTGGCCACGCCTGAAGGCAGCGACCACGGCAACATTCGCAACCTGATCGCCCACGGCCTGGCCGGGGTGAAGTTCGCCGCCCAGCCGCTGGCGCGCAAGGGCTGATAACCGCCCACAAAAAAACCGGCCTAGATGGCCGGTTTTTTTGTGCCTGGCTGCAGGCAAGGCAATTTGCAATTGTGGGAGCTGGCTTGCCAGCGAGCTTTTCAATGCCCAAAAACTCGCTGGCAAGCCAGCTCCCACATCAAGCCCGCCCCGCCCCTGGCTTGATTAGAACGAAGCGTTCTGCAGGCCGTCCAGGTAGCGCTCCACGTCCAGCGCAGCCATGCAGCCGGCGCCGGCCGAGGTGATGGCCTGGCGGTACACGTGGTCGGCCACGTCGCCGGCGGCGAACACACCCTCGACGCTGGTGGCGGTAGCGTTGCCTTCACGGCCGCCGCTGACCACCATGTAGCCGTCCTTCAAGGCCAGCTGGCCTTCGAACAGCGAGGTGTTCGGGGTGTGGCCGATGGCGATGAACACGCCGTCCACTTTCAGCTCGTCGAAGCTGCCGTCGTTGTTCTTCAGGCGCGCACCGGTCACGCCCATGTTGTCACCCAGCACTTCGTCCAGGGTGGCGTTGAGCTTGAGCTCGATCTTGCCTTCGGCCACGCGGGCGTGCAGCTTGTCGATCAGGATCTTCTCGGCGCGGAAGGTCTCGCGGCGGTGCACCAGGGTGACCTTGCTGGCGATGTTGGCCAGGTACAGCGCTTCTTCCACGGCAGTGTTGCCACCGCCCACCACGGCTACCGGCTTGTTGCGGTAGAAGAAACCGTCGCAGGTGGCACAGGCCGAAACGCCCTTGCCCATGAAGGTTTCTTCCGAAGGCAGGCCCAGGTAGCGGGCGCTGGCGCCGGTGGCGATGATCAGCGCGTCGCAGGTGTAGCTGGTGCCTTGGCCGGTCAGGGTGAACGGACGCTTGGCCAGGTCCACGCCTTCGATATGGTCGAAGATGATCTCGGTCTCGAAACGCTCGGCGTGTTCGCGCATGCGCTCCATCAACGCCGGGCCGGTCAGGCCGTGGACGTCGCCCGGCCAGTTGTCGACTTCGGTGGTGGTGGTCAGTTGACCGCCGGCCTGCATGCCGGTGATCAGCAGCGGCTTGAGGTTGGCGCGGGCTGCGTAGACGGCAGCGCTGTAACCGGCAGGGCCGGAACCGAGGATGATCACTCGGGAATGACGTGCTTCAGACATGGCTGACTCCTATGGACCCCGACATTGTAGCGCCAGGGCCCCGAGGCCGGCGAACCGGCTGGAATTAAAAAAGGACGGCTGAAACCTTGGGGAAGGCTATTGCTCACCCGTCCTGGAAACCGCTTACAGGCTGGTGGCGTTCTCGGCCAGGTAGTCGGCCACGCCCTTGGCGTCGGCCTTCATGCCTTTCTGGCCCGGGCGCCAGCCGGCTGGGCACACTTCGCCATGTTGCTCGGTGAATTGCAGGGCTTCTACCAGGCGCACCATTTCGTCTACTTCGCGGCCCAGTGGCAGGTTGTTCACCACCTGGTGCTGCACCACGCCTTTCTGGTCGATCAGGAACGAGGCACGCAGGGCCACGCCGTCTTCGTGCTCGATGCCGTAGGCACGGGTGATCTCGTGCTTGACGTCGGCCACCATGGTGAATTCGACTTCGCCGATGCCGCCCTTCTCCACCGGGGTGCTGCGCCAGGCGTAGTGGGTGAACTGCGAGTCGATGGAAACGCCAACCACTTCAACGCCCAGCTCGCGGAATTTGGCGATGCGGTTGTTGTGGGCGATGATTTCCGATGGGCACACGAAGGTGAAGTCCAGGGGCCAGAAGAACAGCACGATGTACTTGCCATGCAGCGACGACAGTTTGAAGCTGTCGACGATCGAGCCGTCGCCCAGTACGGCCGGGGCGTCGAAATCGGGGGCCTGCTTGTTGACGAGAATGCTCATGTGAACTCCTTGAAAGCGAAAAATGAAGGAAAGGGGTTAGAAATTTGATGTGCGCACTGTAGCGAGGGGGCCAAGGGTAAGGAAATATCGTTTCACAATCCACCTCATAGGCCCTCTCTATTCGAGGGCAACTGCCGCCCGAAGGCTTTGTTACAGCACATTGCTTCACTTTCCCGCAGGGCGCAAAGCCGGTAATGTCGGCCCGTTTTCAACTCGGAGCACACCATGCACGCGCCTGTCCTGTCCGGCCCGCAATACCTGCGCGAAGGCCTGAAACTGGTCCTCAGCCCTGGCCTGCGACTATTCGTCCTGCTGCCGCTGGCCATCAACCTGGTGCTGTTCGCCGGGCTTATCTACTTCGCCGGCCATGAATTTGCTCAATGGGTCGACCACCTGATGCCCACCCTGCCCTCATGGCTGAGCTTCCTCAGCTATATCCTCTGGCCGCTGTTCGTGGCGCTGGTGGTGCTGATGGTGTTCTTCTGCTTCACCATGGTCGCCAACATCGTCGCCGCGCCGTTCAACAGCTTCCTGGCGGAGAAGGTGGAGGTGGTAGTGCGCGGCCAGGATGACTTCCCGCCGTTCAAATGGGGCGAGCTGACCCGCGAGGTGCCGCGCACGCTCAACCGCGAACTGCGCAAGCTGGGCTACTTCCTGCCGCGCACCCTGGCGTTGTTCGTGCTGTCGCTGATCCCGGTGGTGAACGTGGTGGCTGCGCCGCTGTGGCTATTGTTCGGCGTGTGGATGATGGCTATCCAGTACATCGACTACCCGGCAGACAACCACAAGATTAGCTGGCCGGACATGCTGGCCTGGCTGCGCCAGAAGCGCTGGCAAAGCCTGGGGTTTGGCAGCATTGTCTACCTGGTGTTGCTGATACCGGTGGTGAACCTGCTGATGATGCCGGCTGCCGTGGCCGGTGCCACCCTGTTCTGGGTGCGTGAGCGCGGTTGAGCCGTAATGTGGGAGCGGGCTTGCCAGCGAGCTTTTGCGGCCCGCACAGCTCGCTGGCAAGCCAGCTCCCACAAAAAACCATTACGGCGTATCGGCCCAATACGCCAGCAGGATAAACACCCACAGCAATATTCCCGGCACCATGCACACATAATCCATCCAGTGCAGCCGCGAATTGGCCTCGCCCAACGGGTCATCCGCGGCAAAGTTCAACAGTTGCTGCCCCTTGCACACCGCCAGCCCCTGCACCACCAGCGCGGCCAGGCTGGCCAGGTCGGTGAGCGGGTAGCCAATGCCCGCCCGCGCCAGGCCATTGAACATCAGCCCCAGCACCGTGGCGGCGACGAAGCGATTGGCCCAGACCTCTGGCGGCTCGATGGCATGCATGCCGCGCGCCTGCAGCAGGTCTTCGGCGCGGAACAGCAAGGCGTGGGTGAAAAACAGCGGCAACAAGCCGCGGGCCAGCGGCGAGACCTTGGCCCCAGTGGCACGCTGGTAGCGGCGCCAGTTCTTCCATGACCAATACACCAGGTACAGCCCCAGGCTTGCGAAAAACAGTGTGAAGAACTTGCCATCCGAGACGGTGTAGAACGCGGGCTCCCTGACCGCTGGCATACGCAGATCCGCCTGAGGCGGCGCGTAAAGGTTATCGGTCATGGCGATCACCCGGTTGCGCGCAGGTTGTTCCTAAACACTAGGCGATTTATGGCCAGACGTAGGCGTCATGAATTCGTCACGGCGATGACATACCTCCGCAATCCACTGATCCGACACTGGTTCCATGACCACACCATCGCTGCGCATCACCCTGGTTACCGAAACCTTTCCATCCGAAATCAACGGTGTGGCCAACACCCTTGGCCGCCTGAGCGACGGTTTGCGCGCGCGTGGCCACCAGGTGGAGATCGTGCGGCCCCGGCAATCTGTCGACGAACGGAAAGGGGCAGACGACGAACTGATGCTCTGCAGGGGCTGGCCGCTGCCTGGCTACCCCGGTTTGCAGTGGGGCCAGGCGTCGATGCACAAACTGCTGCGCCGCTGGCGCCGGGTGCGCCCGGACGTGCTGTACATCGCCACCGAAGGCCCGCTGGGGCTGAATGCCCTGCGCGCGGCGCGGCGCCTGAAAATCGCCGTGGTGAGCGGTTTTCATACCAATTTCCAGCAATACACCCGCGATTACGGCCTGGGCCTGCTGACCCGCGTGCTCACCAGCTACCTGCGCTGGTTCCACAACCGCACCCAACTGACCCTGGTACCCAGCGCCACCCAGCGCCACACCCTGGAGCGGCGCGGTTTCGAGCGCCTGGCCCTGCTGTCACGCGGCGTTGACAGCCAGCTGTTCAACCCGGCGCGGCGCAGCCAGGCCCTGCGCGACAGTTGGGGCCTGGCCGCAGACGATATCGCCCTGATACACGTGGGCCGCTTGGCGCCCGAGAAAAACCTCGGCCTGCTGAAGCGCAGCCTGCAAACCCTGCAACTGAATTATCCGTTGCAGCGCCTGCGGCTGGTGGTGGTGGGTGACGGGCCGCAACGGCCGCAGCTGGAGCAGGAAATACCCGAGGCTATTTTCTGCGGCGCCCAGCGCGGCGAAGAATTGGCCGCGCATTACGCCAGCGGCGACGTGTTCCTGTTCCCCAGCCTCAGCGAGACCTTCGGCAACGTGGTGCTCGAAGCCCTGGCCTCGGGTTTGGGGGTGGTGGCCTACGACGAGGCCGCCGCCGGCCAGCACATTCGCCATGGCCACAATGGTGCCTTGGCCATGCCCGGTGACGAGGAAGCGTTCATTGATGCCGCCGGCTGGTTGCTGGAGGACAGCGAAACCCTGCGGCGCATCCGCCTGAATGCACGCCAGCACGCCAGCCGCCAGGGCTGGGGGGCGATCATCGACCAGTTCGAAACCCAGTTGCGCGGCGCCTGTCAGGCCGCCGCGCAACGTGTAGGCGGTTTCGCCATCAAACCAGGCTCGTCAACGCTTCCCGGCTGAAGGGCAGAATGTCCTGCTCGCGGCCGTCGCGCACCTTGGCGGCCCAGTCCGGGTCCACCAGCAAGGCACGGCCCACCGCTACCAGGTCAAATTCCTCGGCGTTCAGGCGCTGCAGCAGGTTTTCCAGGCTGGCCGGCTGCGCCACCTTGTCGGTGTCGACCATGAACTGCAGGAACTCGCCATCCAGGCCCACGCTGCCCACGGTGATGGTCGGCTTGCCGGTGAGCTGGCGGGTCCAGCCGGCCAGGTTGAGGTTGGAGCCGTCGAACTCCGGCTCCCAGAAGCGCCGCGTCGAGCAATGAAAAATGTCCACGCCGGCCTCGGCCAGTGGCTGCAGGAATTCCCCCAGTTGTTCCGCAGTCTGCACCAGGCGTGCGCTGTAGTCCTGCTGCTTCCACTGCGAGAACCGGAAGATGATCGGGAAGCCAGGGCCCACGGCGGCGCGCACGGCCTGGATCAGCTCGATGGCGAAGCGCGAACGCTTGGCCAGGCTGCCGCCGTATTCGTCATCACGCTGGTTGGTGCCTTCCCAGAAGAACTGGTCGACCAGGTAGCCGTGGGCACCGTGGATTTCCACGCCGTCCATGCCGATGGCCTTGGCGTCGGCGGCCGCCTGCGCGAACGCGGCGATCACCTCGGCGATGTCCTGGTGGGTCATGCCGTGGATCAGCACCTTGCCGTCCTTGACCTTGCCCTGCGGGCCGTAGCCCGGCACAGCGGCGTCAGGCTCGGTGCCCAGGCGGCGCACATTGCCCACGTGCCACAGCTGCGGGACGATCTTGCCGCCCTCGGCGTGCACCGCGTCCACCACTTTCTTCCAGCCGGCCAGGGCGTCGATGCCGTAGAAACGCGGCACATGCGGGTAGCCGTTGGCAGCCTTGTGGCCCACGGTAGTGCCTTCGGTGACGATCAGGCCGACCCCGGCGGCAGCGCGGCGGCGGTAATACTCGACGACCTTGGCGGTGGGCACGCCACCAGGCGAGAACGAGCGGGTCATGGGCGCCATCACCACGCGGCTCGGCAGCTGCAGGGCACCCAACTGAAATGGCTTGAACAGAGCGTTGACCGACATGCGCAGATCCTCTGAAAGAAGGCTCAAAGACCCGCAGCATAAAACGCCGCCAGCGTGGCCGACAGCACTATTGATTACAGTGATAAGCGCCGCTAGCCGGGCGCAGGGGCCCGGCCACACAGGCCTCAGCCCAGGGCTTTTTCGATGGCGTGCACCACGCTGGGGTCGTCCGGCGCGGTACGCGGCGAGAAGCGCGCCAGCACGCGGCCGTCCTTGCCCACCAGGAACTTCTCGAAGTTCCAGGTGATGTCGCCGGGGAACTCGGCACCCTCGCCGGCCAGCAGCTGGTAGAGGCGGTGACGGCCGTGGCCGTTCACTTCAAGCTTGGCGCTGAGGGGGAAGGTGACCCCGTAGTTGAGGCTGCAGAACTGCTGGATTTCCTGCTCGCTGCCCGGTTCCTGCCCGGCAAACTGGTTGCACGGCAAACCCAGCACGCTGAAACCCTTGTCCTTGAAGGTCTGATACAGGTTCTCCAGGGCGGCGTATTGCGGCGTAAGGCCACATTTTGACGCCACGTTGACCACCAGCACCACCTTGCCCTTGAAGGGCGCCAGGGGCAATTCCTGGCCATCGAGCGCCTGCAGTTTAAGGTCGTGGAAAATACTCATGACAAACTCCCCTATTCCATATCCCTGTGGCGCAAAGGCGCTGAGCGAAACACTAGCAGACAAAAAAGGCGCCCGTCCAAGCCCGATGAGCACTCTTGCGAGATTTCATCAGGCCCGAACGGACGCCTTTCGGGCTATCCGGGCTTGAGCGCGCGGATTAGTGGTGGTGACCACCTTCGCCGTGCACGTGACCGTGGGCGATTTCTTCTTCGCTGGCGTCACGAATGGCAACGATCTTGACCTGGAAGTTCAGGCGCTGACCAGCCAGTGGGTGGTTACCGTCAACGGTAACGTCGTCGCCGTCCAGGTCACGGATGGTCACGATTTGCATTTGGCCGTCCGGCGCGGAAGCGTGGAACTGCATGCCCACTTCCAGTTCGTCGACGCCTTCGAACATGCTGCGGCTCAGGGTGCTGACCAGTTCGGCCGAGTACTCGCCGTAGGCTTCTTCAGGTTCGATGGCAACGGTCAGTTCTTCACCGACGTCCTTGCCTTCCAGGGCCTTTTCCAGGCCTGGAATGATGTTACCTGCGCCTTGCAGGTACACCAGCGGCGCGCCGCCGGCGGAGCTGTCGATGACCTCACCAGCGTCGTTGGTCAGGGTATAGTCGATGGAGACAGCCTTGTTGGCAGCGATCGGCATGGGGCGACACCTTTTTGCATAAGAATGTAGAACGAACAAGTGTAACCAAGGCGCCGCCTGAAAGCGAACGCAACCCGGACAAACGGACCCGATGAGCCATTGCATCATTGAAGATTTCATCCGCGACGAGCACGGCCACTGGGTGGCCGTGCTGTCCTGCGGCCACACCCAGCACCTGCGCCACCAGCCACCCTGGCAGTCGCGGCCTTGGGTGCTGGACCCGCAACAACGTGCACAACAAATTGGCAAAAGCTTTCGCTGCGGCTGGTGTGCACGGCAGGAGGATAACGATACCCTTGGCAATTGATTTCGCGATCGGCCAGCCATAGGTCGACGCCCGCGCAGTGCTCATTTCGGGAAGCTCGCATGCAGACATTCTTTATCGCGCCAACTGATTTCGGCGTCGGCCTCACCTCCATCAGCCTGGGCCTGGTGCGCACCCTGGAGCGCGCGGGCCTGACCGTGGGTTTCTTCAAGCCCATCGCCCAGCCGCACCCCGGCGACACCGGCCCTGAGCGCTCCACCGAACTGATGGCGCGCACCCATGGCCTCAACCCGCCCAAGCCCCTTGGCCTGGCCCACGTCGAGCGCATGCTGGGCGACGGCCAGCTGGATGAACTGCTGGAGGAAATCATCACCCTGTACCAGCAGGCATCGGTGGGCAAGGACGTGCTGATTGTCGAGGGCATGGTGCCCACCCGTCACGCCAGCTACGCGGCGCGGGTCAACCAGCACCTGGCCAAGAGCATGGACGCCGACGTCATCCTGGTGTCGGCCGCCAGCGAGACCGAAGTGCTGGCCGAGCTGTCGGGCCGGGTGGAGCTGCAGGCGCAATTGTTCGGCGGCCCGCGCGACCCGAAAGTGCTGGGGGTGATCCTCAACAAGGTGCGTACCGACGAAAGCCTGGAAGCCTTCGCCGCGCGCCTCAAGGAGCATTCGCCGCTGCTGCGCGGCGGCGACTTCCGCCTGCTGGGCTGCATTCCCTACCAGGCCGACCTCAATGCCCCGCGCACCCGCGATGTGGCCGAGCTGCTGGGCGCCCAGGTCATCAATGCCGGCGACTATGAAACGCGGCGCATGTCGAAGATCATCATCTGCGCGCGCACCGTGCTCAACACCCTGCAACTGCTCAAGCCAGGCGTGCTGGTGGTGACCCCTGGCGACCGCGACGACATCATCCTGGCGGTAAGCCTGGCCGCCCTCAACGGCGTGCCCCTGGCCGGCCTGCTGCTGACCAGCGACACCCTGCCCGACCCACGCCTGATGGAGCTGTGCCGTGGCGCGCTGCAGGCCGGCCTGCCGGTGCTGTCGGTAAGCACCGGTTCCTACGACACCGCCACCCAGCTCAACCAGCTGAACAAGGAAATACCCATCGATGACCGCGAGCGCGCGGAAATCATCACCGACTTCGTCGCCAGCCACCTCGACGCCCACTGGCTGCACCAGCGCTGCGGCACCCCGCGCGAGCTGCGGCTGTCGCCGGCGGTGTTCCGCTACCAACTGATCCAGCGTGCCCAGCACGCCAACAAGCGCATCGTCCTGCCCGAAGGCGCCGAGCCGCTGATGGTGCAGGCGGCGGCCATCTGCCAGGCCCGCGGCATCGCCCGTTGCGTGCTGCTGGCCAAGCCTGCGGACGTGCACGCGGTGGCCAGCGCCCAGGGCATCGTGCTGCCCGAGGGCCTGGAAATACTTGACCCGGAGGTGGTGCGCGAGCGCTACGTGGAGCCCATGGTGGCGCTGCGCAAGAGCAAGAGCCTGAACGCGCCCATGGCCGAGCAGCAGCTGGAAGACAATGTAGTGATCGGCACCATGATGCTGGCGCTCGATGAGGTGGACGGGCTGGTGTCGGGGCTGGTGCATTCCACCGCCAACACCATCCGCCCGGCCCTGCAACTGATCAAGACCGCGCCGGGCTGCAGCCTGGTGTCCTCGGTGTTCTTCATGCTGTTCCCCGACCAGGTGCTGGTGTACGGCGACTGCGTGATGAACCCGCACCCCAGTGCCGCCGAGCTGGCCGAGATCGCCCGCCAGAGCGCCGACTCCGCCGAGGCTTTCGGCATTCCGGCGCGGGTGGCCATGATCAGCTATTCCAGCGGTGACTCGGCCAGCGGCGACGACGCCGAGAAGGTCCGCGAAGCCACCCTGCTGGCCCGTGAAACCCAGCGCGACCTGCTGATCGACGGCCCATTGCAGTACGATGCCGCCGCCAACGAAAACATCGCCCGCCAGCTGGCCCCCGACAGTGAGGTGGCCGGCCGCGCCACGGTGTTCGTGTTCCCCGACCTGAACACCGGCAACACCACGCACAAGGCCGTGCAGCGCAGCGCCGACTGCGTCAGCCTGGGCCCCATGCTGCAAGGCCTGCGCAAACCGGTCAACGACCTGCCGCGCGGCGCCCAGGTCGACGACATCGTCTACACCATTGCCCTCACCGCCATCCAGGCTCACCGCCGCATGGATAACCAGGAAGCCCCATGAAACAATTTTCGGCGCCACTGCGAGGCGTCATCGCCTCGCTGCTGTTGGCGTGCAACACCGTGCTGTGCTGCACCCCCTTGTTCATCGTTAGCCTGTTCAAGCTCTGCCTGCCGTTCCCGGCGGCGCAGCGGGTCACCGACGAGCTGCTGCGCCACATCCATGAGCTGTGGATCACCCTGAACAAGGGCTGGATGAAGCTGCTGTGCCGTACCCATTGGCAGGTTAGCGGCCTGCAGGGCCTGGACTACCAGCATTCGTACCTGATCACCAGCAACCACCAGAGCTGGGTGGACATCCTGGCGCTGCAATACGTGCTGAACCGCCGTATCCGCCCGCTGAAGTTCTTCCTCAAGCAGGAGCTGATCTGGGTGCCGGTAATTGGCCTGGCCTGGTGGGCCCTGGGCTTCCCGTTCATGAAGCGCTACTCCAAGGCCTACCTGGCCAAGCACCCGGAGAAGCAGGGCAAGGACCTGGAAACCACGCGCCGCACCTGCGCCAAGTTCGCCGGCAAGCCCACGGCCATCTTCAATTTCGCCGAAGGCACGCGCTTCACCCCGGCCAAGCATGCCCAGCAGCAGTCGCCGTTCCGCCACCTGCTCAAGCCCAAGGCCGGCGGCATCGCCTTCGTGCTGGATGCCATGGGCGAACAGCTGGAGTCCATCGTCAACGTCACCATCAACTACCCCCACGGCCGCCCGGGCTTCTGGGACCTGCTGTGCGGGCGGGTACGCGAGGTGGTGGTGCGCCTGGAGGAAGTCGCCATTCCAGCGCAATTCATCGGCCGCAGCTACGACCAGGACGTGCAGTACCGGGCGCAGTTCCAGCAGTGGGTGAACGAGCTGTGGGTGGCGAAGGATGAAGTGCTGGACAAGATCAACCCCTGCGGGGGGGGGGCGGTGGGGCCAGCGAGTTTTTCGAGGCCCCCAAAAACTCGCTGGCACGCCAGCTCCCACAAAAAATCCCGCCGTGAGGCGGGATTTTTGTTTACTGCTGCTGGTACTGCGCACCCGGCAGCGGCTTGAGGTTGACCTCTACCCGGCGGTTCTGCGCACGGCCGTTGGCATCGGCGTTGCTGGCGATGGGCTGGTCGGGACCGGCACCGCGTACCGACACGTGGGACGGGTCCACGCCCTGAGAGGTCAGGTAGGTAGCCACGCTTTGTGCACGGGCCTGGGACAGGTCCATGTTGTGCTGGCGGCTGCCGGTGCTGTCGGTGTAGCCGACGATCTCGATCAGGTTCTGGTTGTACTGCTTGAACGAACCAGCCAGGTTGTTCAGCGGCGAGTAGAAGCTGGGTGCAATCGACGACGAGTCGGTGGCAAAGGTGATGTTGCCCGGCATGATCAGCTTGATCTGGTCGCCTTCACGTTGCACCTGCACGCCAGTGTTGGCCATGGAGGCACGCAGGGCCTTCTCCTGCTTGTCGGCGTAGTAGCCGTAGCCGGCGGCGCCGGCACCTACCACGGCGGCGCCGATCAGCGCGCCCTTGCCACGGTTGTTGTGGTCGATGGCAGCACCGGCCACCGCGCCAGCCAGGGCGCCGAGGCCACCGTACTTGGCAGTCTTGCTCATGCCCGAACCAGAATCCTGGCTTTGGCTGTCATAAGGGTTTTGCGACGCACAGCCGGCCAGCAGGGCAACGGCGGTGGCGGCGATAATGAGACGACGCGACATTCAGGAAACTCCTGTACTTACAGTTGTGAAGCAGCGGTTGTTGGCAAACGGACTGCTGCGCCGATTAGAGCACCTGAAATCGAAATAATTCAGTGAAGATACATTCAGTTACGAACGAATGGATTCTCACGCATTTCGTCTCCCAGACGGGTGTCGGGACCATGCCCGGTCACCACCGTCGCATCCTCGTCCAGGCGGTACAAACGCTCCTTGATCGAACGAACGATAGTCCGCTGATCGCCACCCCACAAATCCGTGCGGCCAATACCGCGACGGAACAGCGTGTCACCGGCAATCAGCAGCTTGGCATCGGCGAACCAGAAACTCATCGAACCCGGCGTATGCCCCGGCGTGTGCAGCGCCACGCCACAACCGCAGGCCAGTTCTTCATCATCACCCAGCCAGCGGTCCGGCGGCGGCACCGGCGTGTAGGGCACGCCGAACATCTGGCACTGCATCTCCAGGTTGTCCCACAGGAACTGGTCGTCCTTGTGCAGGTGCAGCGTGGCCCCGGTCTTCTCCTTCAACTGGCCGGAAGCCAGGAAGTGGTCCAGGTGTGCATGGGTGTGGATGATGCTCACCACCTTCAGGCCATGGGCGTCCAGGCGCGCCATGATCAGGTCGGGGTTGCCACCCGGGTCGACGACGATGGCCTTTTTGGTAATGGGGTCGCCAATGATTGTGCAGTTGCACTGCAAAGGGCCGACGGGGAAGGTTTCGCGGATCAGGGTGGGGTGGGTGTTCATGGAGAATCCTGTGAATTACCGAAATAGCATGCCCGAATTTGACGCCAGGCCACTGCAGCTTGCAACCCGGCATGGTTGCGACGCTGCGCAAAGGTATGGCTGGCCCGAAGCCACACTTCTGGATAGAATGCGACTAATTCTTAATTACAACCTGGCACGGATCGCCAGCGAGTCCAGTGGCTTCCATGTCGTCTACCGATCGATCGCTCACGCTGCGCGTCCACGACCTTTACTGCGAACATCATGGTTGGCTGCATGCCTGGCTGAACCGCAAGCTGGGCAACGCCTGCGATGCCGCCGACCTTGCCCACGATACCTTCGTGCGGCTGATCAGCCGGCAACCGCCGTCGTTCGGCAGCGAGCCGCGGGCATTGCTGACGCATATCGCCAAGGGCCTGGTAGTGGACCGTTGGCGGCGCCAGGACGTGGAGCGTGCCTACCTTGAAAGCATCGCCCACCTGCCCGAGGCCGAGGCGCCGTCACCGGAGACGCGCTGGCTGATCCTGGAAACCCTGTACCGAATAGAAGCCATGCTGCGTAACCTGCCGGCCCGTACACGCCAGGTGTTCCTGCTGTCGCAACTCGACGGGCTGACCTACGGGCAGATTGCCGAACAATTGCAGGTGTCGCTGATCACCGTGAAGCGTGACATGCGCGACGCCTTCATCGCCTGCCTGAGCGTGGCGTGATGCAGCCGCCCATCGATCCGACCATCCTGGGCGAGGCCGCCGACTGGCTGGTGCAACTGCAGTCCGGCGAAGCCAGCGTCGATGACCATCGCGCCATTGCCCGCTGGCGCAGCCGCAGTGAGCAGCATGCCCTGGCCTGGCAGCGCGCCGAAGCCCTGCTGGGTGATTTGCGCGCGGTGCCTGGTGGGCTCGCCAGCGACACCCTCAACCGCCTTGGCCGCCAACCGGGTATCAGCCGCCGCCAGGCGTTCAACCGCCTGGGGCTGTTCCTGCTGGCGGGCCCGGCACTGTGGCTGGCCTGGCGCGAACTGCCCTGGCAAGAATGGAGCGCCGACCAGCGCACCGCGGTCGGCGAGCAAAAGCCGCTGACGCTGCCCGACGGCACGCACCTGTTGATCAATACCGCCAGCGCGCTGAACGTGACGTTCAGCGCCGAGAAACGGCAAATCACCCTGCTGGAGGGCGAGGTGTTGATTACCACGGCCCAGGATCCTTCGCCCCGCCATCGACCATTCATTGTGCAGACCCGCCAGGGCACCGCCCGCGCCTTGGGCACACGCTTCAGCGTGCGCGTGGGCCAGCAGTGGAGCCATGTGGCGGTGATGGACGGCGCGGTGCAGTTACAGCCGGCACAGGCAGTTGCCAACCTGATTGTGCAGGCCGGCGAACAAAGCGCGTTCAGCGTGGCCGGCACCCGTGCCGTGCTGCCGCTGGACGCCAGTGCCATGGCTTGGGAAAACGGCATGATGGTGGCACGCAGCATGCGCCTGGACGCTTTGCTGGCCGAACTGGGCCGCTACCGCCCAGGTGTACTGCGCTGCCACGCCGCCGTCGCCGGCCTGACGGTAACCGGCGCCTTTTCGCTGCGCGATACCGACGCCAGCCTGCGGTTGCTGCAGGATACCCTGCCCATCAGGGTCAGCAGCCTGACGCGCTATTGGGTGGCGGTCGAGCCTGCCGACCCGCACGGAGCGTGACCCCTCAAAAAAAATCGAGTGTTGCGTGATACTTTTTCCGCCGTCATCCGGTGTGGGAATGAACCCTCACATTTTCCCGCGTCCACAGGATTGCCGAATGACTTCAAGGCCGCAGCAGTTGACCTCCCGCATCAGCCCTCCCCGCTTCGCCTTGAAGGCGTTGAGCCTGGCCATGGCCCTTGGCGCGCTGGCGCCAGGCGAAGCCGCCCGGGCTGAACAGCCCCTGACGAACAGCAGCGCCCGCAGCTATCACATCGCCGCCGGGCCGCGCGCCGAGGTACTGGCGCAGTTTGCTGCGCTGGCGGGGGTGCCGCTGTCATTCGATGCGCGCCTGCTTATTGGCCAGGTCAGCCAGGGCCTGGAAGGCAGCTTCGGCGTGCAGGACGGCTTCGCGCACCTGCTGGAAGGCAGTGGCTACATGCTGCAGAGCACAGGCGGCACAGGCTACACCCTGGCGCCGGTGGCCAGCGAAGACGCTGCGTTGCAGTTGGGCGCCACCACCATCAGCAGCAGCGGCGACCGCACTGCCGATACCTACGCCGGTGGCCAGGTGGCGCGTACCGCGCGCCTGGGCGTGCTGGGCGACCGCTCGATCAACGACGTGCCCTTCAGCGTGGTCAGCTACACCGCCAAGACCATCGCCGACCAACAGGCGCGCACCCTCGGCGACGTGCTGCTCAACGATGCCTCGGTGCGCCAGTCCGCAGGTTTCGGCAACTTTTCCCAGGTATTCACTATTCGCGGCCTGCCGCTGAACACCGACGACATCGCCTTCAATGGCCTGTACGGCGTGTTGCCGCGGCAGATCATCACCACCGAGGCGCTGGAGCGCGTCGAACTGTTCAAGGGCCCGAACGCCTTCCTCAACGGTGTTGCGCCCCAAGGCAGCGGCATCGGTGGCAGCGTCAACCTGGTGCCCAAGCGCGCGCAGGACACGCCTACCCGCAGCGTCACCCTCGACTATGCCAGCGATACCCAGGTGGGCGGCCACCTGGACCTGGGCCAGCGCTTTGGCGACGACAACCAGTTCGGCGCCCGCGTCAACCTGGCGCGCCATGGCGGCGACACCGCCATCGATGACGAACACAAAAGCTCGCAGCTGATAGCCGTGGCCCTGGACTACCGGGGCGACCGCCTGCGCCTGTCCACCGACCTGGGCTACCAGAAGGAACGCATCGATAACGGCCGCTCGGTGCTGTACCTCACCGGCACCAAGGTGCCCCACCCGCCTTCGGCCCGGCGTAATTACGCCCAGGACTGGAGCTGGTCGCAGCTGGAAGACACATGGGCCATGGCCAACGCCGAATATGACCTTGACGACCACTGGACCGCCTATGCCGGCGGCGGCACCAAGCACACCCGGGAGAATGGCGAATATTCGTCGCTGTACGTGGGCAATGACGGTAGCGGCAAGGTCGGCTTTCTCTACTCACCTCACGACGAGGACAACCAGAGTGCGGTGGCCGGCCTCAACGGCCACTTCGACACCGGGCCGGTGACCCACCAGGTGAACGTCGGCCTGTCGGGCATGTGGGGCGAGCAACGCTCGGCCTATGAAGCGATCCTGACCGCCAACCGCGTGCCCGGCGACCTGTACAACCCCACCCAGGTGCCGCGCCCGACCAACACCTACTTCGGCAGTGATATCCACGACCCGCGGGTTGTGGGCAAGAACCGCGTGAAGAGCGCGGCCGTTTCCGACACCCTCGGCTTTCTCGACGAGCGCGTGCTGCTGACCCTGGGTGTACGCCGCCAGCGTATCGAAGTGGACTCCTGGGCCACCGCCACCGGCATACGCGGTACCTCCTACGATGAATCCATCACTACCCCGGTGTATGGCCTGGTCATCAAACCGTGGGAACACGTGTCGTTCTACGCCAACCGCATAGAAGGCCTGGCCCAGGGGCCAACCGCGCCCACCAGCGCCGTCACTAACCCCGGCGAGGTGTTCCCGCCCAAACGCAGCAAACAGACCGAGGCCGGGGTGAAACTGGACTGGGACAGCTATGGCGCGACATTGGGCGTCTACCGTATCGAACAGCCCAACAGCACCACCACCTTCGCCCCCGGCGCGGCAGTGGGCACCTTCAGCGTCGACGGCGAGCAGATCAACAAAGGTGTGGAGCTGAATATCTTTGGCGAGCCGCTGAGCGGCCTGCGTGTACTGGCCGGCGCCACCTGGATGAATACCGAACAGAAAAACACCGCAGCGGGCGCTACCGACGGCAACCGAGCCGCCGGCGTGCCGCGTTTCCAGTTCAACCTGGGCGGCGAATGGGACGTGCCAGGCGTTGAGGGTGCGGCCTTGAGCGGGCGCCTGTTGCGTACGGGTGGCGAATACGTCAACGCCGCGAACAGCCTGAGCATTCCGGCCTGGACCCGCGTGGACCTGGGGGCCCGCTACGGTTTCAAGGCCGATGACAGGTACATCACCCTGCGCGCCAATGTCGAAAACGTCGCGAACAAGGCGTACTGGGCTTCGGCATCCACCGCCAACAATTACCTGACCCAGGGTGAGCCGCGTACGTTCAAGTTGTCGGCCACAGTTGATTTTTGAGGGGCTGACGTCAATACCGGTGGCGCAAGCGTTCGCTGTTGGCGGCCGGGGCATTGACGTAAATGGCCCGGGCGCCCAGCCGAGGCGGGTTACCCTGTAGCGCTGGCGGTGGGTTCCAGTGGGCCGAGAGGTGGATGTACCGGAGCCGCAACCAGTCCTCCTCCTCCCGCGACAACGAAAAATGGCCCCGCAGGAAACGCTGGCACACTTGTTCAAGCTCCACCGGCAGAGTACCGGCCACCGGCGCCAGGGGTACACCGCGGGCATGCGCCCATTCATGCATGACCCGCAAGTAAACCTGCGACAACTCCCCCCGCACCTCGCGCTGCAACTGCACGGCGGCATACACCCGCTGCTGGGCTGGCTGCTGGCGGTCGAGCACAAGCGTCGGTGCCGGTGCCAGAATATTGAGGCAGCCAGGAGGCCAACCCCGGCTCAACCAAATGTCCCTGAGCCGCTGGGCCTCGCGATAAATCGAGGTCGTCTCGAGCGCCGTGCCCGCCCCTACCGTCAACGCCTGCATGCGCCCCACCAACAACTGTTCCCGCTCCAACGCAAAGTAGCCCCCGCCTACGTCTGAATGCGCCCCCGGCACCTCGATTTCGACATGCCCGGCACACACCTGCGCCAAGGGGAAATGCGCCCGGTGCTCGTCGCGCGCCACCAGGTGCACCACGTTGGCAAAGCGTGCCGGGGGCAGGTGCAGCTGCAGGTTCATGGGGCCCGCTACCGCCGCCACGGTGTCGAACAAGCCGATGAAGCCGACGCTGACCCCCGGCACCTGCAGCAGCAGGTTGGCACAATGGCGCGCGGCTGCAGCCCCGCGGCTAAAGCCGAACAGGTCGACGGTTACCGGGTGGCCGGTTAGCTGCCGGACGGCTGCCACCCCCTGCTCCGCCCGCGCCAGCACGCCCGAGCGGCCGCGCCCCAGGGCGCTGGCCAGCAGGCTGTCAGGTTGGCCGTCCTGGGTGCCTATGCCCGGGATATACAGTGCTTTTACGCCCGGGCCGCCATACAGCTGGCTGAGCTTGAGGATATTGGTGGGGGCGGTGGCATGGCTGCCGCTGCGGTTGGCCGGCTGGGTGTCAGCGAACGGCGCGTTGGCCGCGTTGTTGCCGGTGCCGTCGAAGAACAGCCCGATGCGCGAGACCTGCGCGAATGGGGAGGAAGAACGTTCCATACATATCCTTTTGCGTGGCAAAAGACTGAATGTATGGAGGTCGCTCCAGGCCGGCTGCCAGCCGGTTCAGCGCAGGGTGTAGGACATGCCGTAGCCGCTGCCAGGCGGCAGCGGCAACGGCCAGGCCTCACAGGGTGGAGAGCAGGCTGCTGTTGCTGGCCTGCCATTCGGCGATGTCGAGGCGGATTTTCTTCTTGTCCAGCTTGCCGACGCTGGTCTTGGGAATTTCCGGCACCACGGCGATCTGGCTGGGGATGGCCCACTTGTTGATGTGGCCCAGTTCGACGAACGGCTGCAGGTGATCCTTGAGGGCACGAGCATCGGCGCCCTGGCCTTCACGCACCACCAGCAGCGCGAATGGCCGCTCGCCCCACTGGGCGTCGGCGATGCCCACCACGGCCACCTCTTTCACCGCAGGGTGGCGGCTGATCAAGTCTTCCAGCTCCAGGGAGGACACCCACTCGCCACCGGTCTTGATCACGTCCTTGATGCGGTCGCGGATGTCGATGGCGCCGTTGCTGTCCAGGGTGGCGACGTCACCGGTGTGCAGCCAGCCGCCCTTCCACAGTTCGGCGCCTTTTTCCGGCTCGCGGTAGTAGCCCATGGTCAGCCATGGCGCGCGCAGCACCAGTTCGCCCTGGGTTTCGCCGTCGTTGGGGAGGAAATTGCCGTCGGCGTCGATGATCGCCGGTTCAACCAGCGGCACCGGCACGCCGGCCTTGATGCGGTAGGTGGTGCGCTCGTCTTCAAGGCCGGCCAGCAGCTCTTCATTGATGTGCGCGGCGGAAATCAGCGGGCAGGTCTCGGACATGCCGTAGGCGGCGGTCAACTGGATGCCGCGGCCCTTGGCGGCCTCGTACAGCGCGCGGTTCAGCGAACTGCCGCCGATGATGATCTTCCAGCCGCCGAAGTCCTGGCCCTGGCCGGTTTTGCAGTTGAGCAGCATCTGCAGGATGGTGGGCACGCAGTGGGAGAACGAGACCTTCTCGCGCTTCCACAGCTCCACCAGCATTTCCGGCTCGTAGCGGCCCGGGTAGACCTGCTTGATGCCCAGCATGGTGGCCACGTAAGGCACGCCCCAGGCATGCACGTGGAACATCGGCGTGATGGGCATGTACACGTCGTTGGTGCCCATGAAGCGGGTGCTGTCGAGGCTGCCGGTGACGGTGGCCAGGCTCAGGGTGTGCAGCACCAGCTGGCGGTGGGTGAAGTACACGCCCTTGGGGTTGCCGGTGGTGCCGGTGGTGTAGAAAGTGGTGGCCACCGAGTTCTCGTCGAAATCGGGGAAGTCGTATTTCGGGCTGGCGGCGGCCAGCAGTTGCTCGTACTCGCCGACCAGGTTGGGCAGCTCGGCAGTCTTCTGCGCGCCGTCGGTCAGCAGCAGGGTCTTCTCGACGGTGGTCAGGTGCGGGGCGATGGCCTGGTACAGGCCGACGAAGTCGCTGTTGACCAGCACCAGCTTGTCCACCGCATGGTTCATGGTGAACAGGATCTGTTCGGGGGAAAGGCGCACGTTGACGGTGTGCACCACCGCGCCAATCATCGGAATGGCAAACATGGCTTCCAGGTAGCGATGGCTGTCCCAGTCCATCACTGCCACGGTGTCACCCGCCTTGACCCCGGCCTCGGTCAGCACGTTGGCCAGGCGCGCAATGCGTTCGGAGAGCGTCGCGTAGCTGTAGCGCAGCTGATCCCGGTAGACAATCTCGCGGGTTTTCTCGTAACGGCTGCCCGACAGCAGCAGCCGCTTGATCAACAGAGGGTATTGGTAAGCACCATCGGCCGGCGGAATAACGCGAGTCTGCATCATGAGGATCCCTATTCTGAGTGCAAATGCATGGCAAATACTTTCACACTTTAGACCCTCTGGGGCACAGCATAATCATTGGAAATTATTTCCGATGATGGCATCCAGCCTGCCGTGCCCCCGGGGCTTCAGTGCATTTCAGTCAGAGCAATTTTCACGCCCAAGGCGATCAATACCGCGCCCATGCCACGGTCGAACCAGTGGCCCAGGCGGGCGAAGCCGTCGCGCACGCGCTGTTGGCTGAACAACATGGCCACCAGGCAGAACCAGGCCGCAGTGGCGAATGCCAGGTATACACCATAGCCTGCCTGCACCAGCAAGGGGGTATGGGGGTTGATGACCACGGTGAACAGCGACAGGAAGAACAGCGTGGCCTTGGGGTTGAGGCCATTGGTCATGAAGCCGGCCACGTAGGCGGCCTTGGGGCTGCGCTGCTGTGGCTCGGCCTTGAAGGCCTCGACGCCTGGCGCTGCGGGCTTGGCGCGGATGGCCTTGAAGCCGATGTACAGCAGGTAGGCAGCGGCCAGCCATTTCAGCGCATTGAACAGCACGATGGACTGCGACACGATCAGGCCGATGCCCAGCAGCGAATAGCCTACGTGGAGGAAGATCGCCGAACCCACGCCCAGGGCCGTCCAGGTGCCGGCGCGACGGCCGTGGGTCACGCTTTCACGCACCACCACGGCAAAATCGGGGCCGGGGCTGGCCACGGCCAGCAGGTGAATCAGGGCAACGGTGAGGAATTCCGTCCAGTACATCGGGGGCCTCCAAGGGCTTTTGTCATAGGCAGTTACAAAACCCCAACCATAGCAAACCCCCTGTAGCAGCGGCCACCAGGCCGCGTCCTGGGCTCCGCGTATTATTTGATACGGCGCGGGCCCCGGACGCAGCCTGCGGCAGCTGCTACGGGGTTAGAGGAACCAGCGGTATTCGCGCGCGGCTATCTCGTCGAGGAACGCCAGGTGATCCTGCCGCTTGTTTTCGCAATAAACCATGACAAATTCACTACCCAGGCCCTCGCGCACCGCCGGGTGGCCCTGCATGTGGCGCACGGCGTCGAGCATGTCCTTGGGGAAATCGATGCCGCTCTGGCGGTTTTCATTCAGCGGAGCGATGGGCTCCAGGCCCGCCTCCAGGCCGTGTTCCATGCCCGTGAGGATGGCCGCCAGCACCAGGTAGGGGTTGGCGTCGGCGCCGGCCAGGCGGTGCTCGATGCGCAGGTTGCGCGGGTCGGACTCGGGGATGCGGATGCACGCGTCGCGGTCCTCGAAGCCCCAGCTGGCGCGGCTGGCGGCGTTGACCATGGCGCCGTATCGGCGGAACGCGTTGTGGTTGGCCGCGAAGATCGGCATGCAGTGGGGCAGCAGCGCCAGGCAGCCGGCCACCGCATGGCGCAAAGGCCGCTGTTCATCGGCAGCCAGCAGGTTGTTGCCGGCGTCGTCATAGAGGCTGACGTGCACATGCATGCCGCTGCCCGGCGCATGCAGGTAGGGTTTGCTGATGAAACTGGCGCGGTGCCCATGCTTGAGCGCCACGCCGCGGGTGCTGCGGGCAAACAGCGCCGCCCAGTCGGCAGCGCGCAGGCCGTCGTCGCAGTGGGCGAAGTTGATCTCGAACTGGCCTGGGCCCAGCTCGGCGGTGATGACGTTGGCCTCCACCCCTTGCTGGTTGGCGGTCTCGACCATGTCATGGAGCACCGTGGCGAAGCGCGACAGGCGCTCGATGTGCATGTTGGGCTGGTCGTCTTCATCGCCAGTGCTGGTGTCACGGGGGAACTGCGGCAGGCCGTCCTTCAGCGCGCGGTCGAACAGGTAGAACTCCAGCTCGAAGGCGACCACCGGGCGTATGCCCTTGCGCGCCAAGCGCTGCATCACCTGTGCCAGCACCTCGCGCGGTTCGAACTCGATGGGCGCGGCGGTGCCGTCCGAACTGATCAGCATCTGCCCCAGGGGCTGGCCCTCCCAGCTCACCGATTTAAGGGTGCCGGGGATCAGCCGGCGTGGCGCGTCCGGGTCGCCGTCGTTGAAGCAGTAATCGCCTATCGCGTGAAGCCCGCCCTGCGCCCCCAACAACACGCAGTTCTGCGGCAGCTTGAGCGGGCTGCCGGCCGCGACCCTTTCCAGCATCTCCACCGGGTAACGCTTGCCGTAGAAATGCCCGGGGATGTCCAGGGCAATCAGGTCGACGTAACGCACCTGCGGATGGCTGGCGCGGAAGGCGCGCACTTCACTGAGCAAGTCGGGCGTGGCGGGGCTCATCGTTTTTTATCCTTGTTATCGATCAGTTGAACACCCACAACACGCGGGTGGCTTGGTCGGTACGGTTGGCGTAGCGAAACTGGGCGTGGGGCGGCAGCTGGAAGCTGTCGTTGGCGTGCAGGGTGACGGGCTCGGCGTCGCCGTCCAGCCACACCGTGAGCTCGCCTTCGAGCACGAAACCGCCCTGCTCGGAACTGTCGTTGAGGTGCCCGTCACCACTGGTGGCACCCGGCGCCAAGTGGCTTTCGAGCATGGAAAAGCCGCCGGCGATGGTCGGCGAGGCCAGCACGTCGGTGATGCCGCCGGCGTAATACAGGGTGCGGCGGTCACTGGGGCGCGTGACCCATTGGCGCGCCCGTGGGCGTTCTGGCGCGTAGAAATAGGTGGTAGGCACGCCCAGCGCCTCGCTGATGGCGGTGAGGTCCGCCACCGTCGGCCGTGACAGCCCGCGCTCAACCTGGGACAGGAAGCCCACCGAGCGGTCGATGCGCTTGGCCAGTTCGCCCAGGGTGAGGTTCTTGTGCTTGCGAAGGTCGCGAATCAGGATCGCGAGGCTGTCGATTTCTGCCTGCATGTTCATGGGAGTTGCCCGTCAAATTACGTCACGAAGCCGGTACCAGGCCTTGCCGGCGGCTTCCAGGGGGGCGGCCAGCCAGCGGCCGCCGGGAAAGCGCGGATTGTCGAGCGCCTGGTACAGGCGCAGCAACCGCGTATCGCCGCCAATGGCGTCGCTCACTGCCTTCGCCGCCGCCAGGGTGGGCAATACGCCATGCCCGGAAAAACCCTGCAGCCAGTAGCACTGGCCATCGCCGCCGACGTCGGGGGTGCGCTTCATGCTGATGTCGATGTGCCCGCCCCAGGCGTAGTCCAGCGCCACGCCCTTGAGCTGCGGGAAGGCGCGCTCCAGGTAAGGCCGCGTGGCTGTGGCGACGTCCTTGGGAATGCCGCCCAGGTAGGTGCAACCGCCGCCGAACAGCAGGCGGTGGTCGGGGGTCAGGCGGAAATAGTCCGGCACGAACTGGTTGTCGATCACGCAACTGTTGCGCGGCAGTAGCGACTGCGCCAACGCCGGGGCCAGCGGCTCGGTGGCCACCTGGTAGGAGCCCACCGGCAGCACGCGGCTGGAAATGTTGCGGTCCAGGCCATCCAGGTAGGCGTTGCAGGCCAGCACCAGCACATCGCAGCTGACTTCGCCGTGCTGGGTGCGGGCGATGAAACCCTCGCCGTGGCGGCGGTAGCCCAGCACTTGGCTCTGCTCGAACAGCCGCCCGCCCGCCTGCTCGATGGCGCCAGCCAGGCCCTGGGCCAGTTTCAGCGGGTTGAGGTGCGCGCCACGCGGGTCGAGCAGTGCGGCCTTGTAGCGGGGGCTGTCGATCCATTGGGGCAGCTCGTCGCCGCCGATGAAGCGCACCTGGTCGTCGCCCCACTTGTCACGCGCCTCGCGCTGGGCGTCGCGCAGTTGCTGCACGCGGCTGTCACGCACCGCCGCCCACAGGCTGCCCAGGCGGTAGTCGACGTCGAAGCCATGGCGGCCGGGCAAATCACGCAGCTCCTCGCTGGCCCAGACCATGCTGTCCCACAGCTCGCGCGCGCCGGCCAAGCCTAGCCCGCGCTCCAGCGGGGCCATGTCGCACGACCAGCCCAGCAGCGCCTGGCCGCCGTTGCGCCCCGAGGCCGCCCACGCCAGGCGGCTGGCTTCCACCAGCAACACGCGCTGACCGGCCAGCGCCAGGCGCAGCGCCGTGTGCAGGCCGCTGAAGCCGCCGCCGACTACCAGCACATCGGCCTGCAGGCTGCCTTCCAGGCGCGGGCGCAAGGGCAGCGGCTCGGGGTAGGTTTGGGCGTAATAGCTGTGCACGTGCTGCGCGGATTGTTTGAACATGGACCGGCCCGTGAATTTTTATTAGTTAATTTTCATGAAAATCTAGCACTGAATTTTCACAAAGCAAATCCACAGGAAAATTCGTGTAGGATTTTTCCCGCGTGAAATCTACCTCACATGGAGTCCGACCGATGACCGATCTGCGCCGCGCCGTGTTTCTCGACTACAGCTCGCTGGACCTGGGCGACCTCGACCTAACACCCTTGCAACAGGCCTTCAGCCCGCTGGACCTGCACGGTTCCACCGGCCCCGCAGAGGTCATCGAACGCTGCCGCGGCGCCCAGGTGATCATCACCAACAAGGTGGTGGTGGACGCCGAGACCATCGCCGCCTGCCCCGACCTGCAACTGATCCTGATCACCGCCACCGGCACCAACAACGTCGACCTGGCCGCCGCCCGCGCCCGCGGCATCGCCGTGTGCAACTGCCAGGGCTACGGCACACCGTCAGTGGCGCAGCACACGCTGATGCTACTGCTGGCCCTGGCCACGCGCCTGCCGGACTACCAGAAAGCCATCGCCGCCGGCCAATGGCAGCGCTCAAGCCAGTTCTGCCTGCTGGACTTCCCCATCGTCGAGCTGGAAGGCAAAACCCTGGGCCTGCTAGGCCATGGCGAACTGGGCAGCGCGGTGGCGCGCCTGGCCGAAGCGTTTGGCATGCGCGTGCTGCTGGGGCAACTGCCGGGCCGGCCGCCCCGCGAAGACCGCCTGGCGCTGGCCGAACTGCTGCCGCAGGTGGACGCGCTCACCCTGCACTGCCCACTGAACGAGCACACCCGCAACATGATCGGTGCCGCCGAACTGGCCCTGCTCAAGCCTGGCGCCTTCCTGGTCAATACCGCCCGTGGCGGCATGGTCGACGAACAGGCGCTGGCCGATGCCCTGCGCGCCGGGCACCTGGGCGGCGCCGCCACCGATGTGCTCAGCGTCGAACCGCCGGTGCACGGCAACCCGCTGCTGGCCGACGACATTCCGCGGCTGATCGTTACCCCGCACAGCGCCTGGGGCAGCCGCGAGGCGCGCCAGCGCATCGTCACCCAAGTGGTGGAGAACGCCGACGCGCATTTGCGCGGCACGCCACTGCGCCAGGTCAACTGAGGCCGGGCGGCTCTGGTAGAATCGGCGGTTTTTGACCAGGAGCCCCCACCATGGACCCGCGCAGTGAAGTGCTGCTTCGCCAGGCCGACTTGTTCCAGGGCCGCCTGCTGCTGGCAGGCCTGCCCGCCGACGACCTGCTTGGCACGCTGCCCGGCGCCTGCGGCTGGTGCTGGCACGCCGGCGACCACAACGCCCTGAACGCCCGCTTCGCAGGCCGCAGCCACTTCGGCACCGAAGCGCCTGCGGGCGACTTCGACGCCGCCGTGCTGTTCCTGCCCAAGTCCCGGGAGCTGGCCAACTACCTGCTCAACGCCCTGGCCTCGCGCCTGGGCGGCAAGCCGCTGTTCCTGGTAGGGGAAAAACGTGGCGGCATCGAAGGCGCAGCCAAGCAGCTGCAGGCCTTGGGCAAACCACGCAAGCTGGACAGTGCCCGCCATTGCCAGTTGTGGCAGGTCAACATCGACGCCGCCCCCGCCGCCGTCGAGCTGCACAGCCTGGCCCAGCGCTACGAACTGCCCCTGGCCGACGGCCCGCTGACTGTCATCACGCTGCCCGGCGTGTTCAGCCACGGCCGCCTGGACCGCGGCACGGCGCTGCTGCTGGAACACCTGGACGGTTTGCCAGGTGGCCACGTGCTGGACTTCGGTTGCGGCGCTGGCGTGGTCGGCGCCAGCCTCAAGCGTCGCTACCCGAACAGCCAGCTGACCCTGCTGGACGTGGACGCCTTCGCTGCGGCCAGTAGCCGCATGACGCTGGCGGCAAACGGCCTGGAAGGCGACGTCATTACCGGCGACGGCATCGACGCCGCCCCCCTGTACCTGGACGCGATTGTCAGCAACCCGCCGTTCCACACCGGGGTGCACACCAACTATCAGGCGTCGGAGAACCTGCTGCGAAAATCGGCGCAACATCTGAAAAAAGGTGGGGAACTGCGCATCGTAGCCAACAGCTTCCTGCGCTACCAACCGCTGATCGAAGAACACCTGGGCGCCTGCCGCGTGCGCGCTGAAGGCCAGGGCTTCAAGATTTACCAGGCAACACGCTGAGTAAATTCTTCGCTTGCCCAAATGAAATTCCCTAGGCAGAATCCGCTCCGTCCTAGGGGAGTAGTCTCCCGCAAGCACCACAGCTTGCATGGCATGCGTCAACATACTTGGTCCACAGACCATGGCGCATGCGACCTCACAGCCTGCATCAGACAGGCTCAGGGTTTGACAAGACCTATGACACGAACACCTTACCCGGGGCGGGGAGGCTGTACGTGTCATAGCCGTGTCGACCCGCCCCCATAGGAAATCCTGATGCTGGAATCACTTCTTGTCCCTACCGCGATCGTTGCCCTGGCGGAGATCGGCGACAAGACCCAATTGCTCGCCTTGATCCTGGCTGCGCGCTTCCGCAAGCCATGGCCGATCATCGCCGGTATCGTCGCCGCCACCCTCGCCAACCATGCCGCCGCCGGTGCCGTGGGGGCCTGGTTCGGCAGTTTCTTCTCGGATGCCACGTTGCACTGGATCCTGGCCGCAAGCTTCACCGCCACCGCGCTGTGGACCCTGGTGCCAGACAAGATGGACGACGACGAGGCCAGCACGGCGCGCAAGTTCGGGCCGTTCCTGACCACCCTGATCGCGTTCTTCCTGGCGGAAATCGGTGACAAGACCCAGGTCGCCACCGTGATGCTGGCGGCGCAATACCCGCACCTGCTGCTGGTGATCCTGGGTACCACCCTGGGCATGCTGCTGGCCAACGTGCCGGTGGTACTGGCGGGCAACTTCGCCGCCGAGAAACTGCCGCTCACCCTGATTCGTCGCCTGGCAGCCTGCGCGTTCTTCGTGCTGGCAGTGGTGGCGGTGTACAAGGCCATGCAGGTTAGTGGCTGGGTGGGCTGACGATCCGCGTCGCCTGCTGACGCCGCCTTCGGCAGCTGCTACGCAAGTGGTGTAGCAGCGGCCGACAGGCCGCATCAGCAGCACCGCCTAAGCCGGGGTCAGGCACTCCGGCGCATTGAGCTTCGGATCGTTCACCAGGTTGGCCAGCGGCCGCTCGCGCAAGGTGACGGGGTTGCTGGCCAGCAACGACTGCAGCGCCGGCAACGGCGTTTCAGGGTCCAGCCATGCGGCTTGTCCCGCAGCATCGAGAATCAACGGCCGGCGCTGGCTCATGGCGGCCTGGGTGACCACCGCGGTGCTCAACCACACCTGCTCCTGTACCGGATACGCCTCCCACACCGCCGCGAAGAACAGCGAACTGCCCTCCCCCGGCGTCAGCCAGAACGGCCGCTTGCGCACGTTGCCACGCCATTCGTAAAAGCCGTTGGCCGGCAGCAGGCAACGGCGCAGGCGCAGCGCCTCACGGAACATTGGCTGTTCGGCCAGGGTTTCGGCGCGGCCCTGGGCAGGCGTGCGGGACAAATCAGTCAGCCACGGCGGGGTCAACCCCCAGCGGGCGCGGTCCAGCTGCAGGCGACCGTCGAGGTTGCGCTGCATCAGCACCGAATCACCGGGGGAAATATTCCATTGCGCCTGCTGGTCGGCAGGGAAGCCAGGCAAGGCGGCAAAGGCCGGCGACCAGCGAAACAGCGCGTAACGTCCACACATGGGGCAACAAGACTCTTCAGATGACGGGCGCGCGGCTCAACACACCAACACGCCCTGGAAACTATCCGGCTCTTCGCCCGGCAGCGGCAAGGCGGCATTGTACGCGGCGATGAGCTGGCGTGCGTGGTCGGCCTGGTCATTGGCCACCGTCAGGCCCAGCAGGCCGATGGCCGGCAGGTCGCCGATGCCGCCTACCAGGTCGCGCCCCACCAGGTGCGCGGCCACGCCCTCGCTGTCGAGCATGCCCAACAGCATTTCCGCTTCCAGCAGGCTTTCCGGGTCGTATATACGCTGCATCAATCGTTCTCGCCCTTGACGTCCAGCATCCACTCGCCATCGTGCACCTGCAGTATGAAGCGGATGGGTTTGCAGCACACGGAGCAATCTTCCACGTATTCCTGATCGCCGCCGGACAGGTCCAGCAGCACCGGAATCGTTTCACCACAGTAGGGGCATTCGATGTCTTCGCGTTCCTGAAGCAGCATGGCGGTCTCCCGGTAGTGACTTGTGCGTATAATCGCCGGTCTATTTGAAGGGCTATTGATATGCCCTTACTTCATTACCCTAGCCGTTTCCAACAAGAGAGCATGATGGGCGAATTCGATGCCATCCGACCTTACGACGACGCCGAGGTCCCTGCCGTTCTGGCACGCCTGCTCAGCGACCCGGCGTTCCTCGATATCCTCACCCACTTCCGCTTCCCGCGCCTGGCCGGTGCATTCGGCTGGTTGCTCAAACCTCTTATAGCCCACCGGCTGCGCCGCGAGTTCGCTGGCATCGAAAGTGTCGCGACCTTGCAGGATAAAGTCGAAGTCTACGTCGATCACACCATCGACCGCGCCACTGATGGTGTGACCTACACCGGCGTCGAGCAGTTCAAGTCCGGCAGCGCCTACCTGTTCCTGGCCAACCACCGCGACATCGTCATGGACCCGGCCTTCGTCAACTACGCCGTCTACCACGCCGGGCTGCCCACGCCGCGCATCGCCATTGGCGACAACCTGCTGCAGAAGCCCTTCGTCAGCGACCTGATGCGCCTGAACAAAAGCTTTATCGTGCACCGCTCCATCAGCGGCCGCCGCGAGAAACTGGCGGCCTACCAGCTGCTGTCGGCGTACATCAACCATTCGATCCGCACCGACTGCCAGTCCATCTGGATCGCCCAGGCCGAGGGCCGCGCCAAGGACGGTGACGACCGCACCGATTCGGCGATCCTGAAGATGTTCCACATGAGCCGCAAGGACGAAGCCTTCGGCGAAGTGATCCAGTCGCTGAACCTGACCCCGGTGTCGATCAGCTACGAGTACGACCCCTGCGACCTGGCCAAGGCCCGCGAGCTGTTCACCCGCGCCACCACCGGTACCTACAAGAAGGCGCCCGGCGAGGACGACATCAGCATTGCCCAGGGCATCACCGGCTACAAGGGCCGCGTGCACATCAACTTCGCCCCACCCATCAGCCAGGCGTTCGAGGACACCAAGCTGCTGGCGGCGGAAATTGACCGGCAGATCCTCGCCGGCTACCGCCTGTTCCCGGTGCACTACCTGGCCTACGCGCAATGGGCCGATGCCGACCCGAGCCTGGCCGTGCCTGCGGCCAGCGACGTGTTTGGCGCCGAAGAGCTGGACAAGGCCCGTACCGAATGGGCCCGCCGCCTGGACGCCTGCCCGGCCGAGCAGCGCCCCTACCTGGTGCTGCAATACGCCACCCCGGTGCGCAACCAGTACCGCGTAAAAGCGGGCCTGCCGCTGTAACCCCCGTAGCAGCTGCTACATCCTGTGGGAGCTGGCTTGCCAGCGAGCTGTTGGGGCCATAAAAGCTCGCTGGGTGCCAGCTCCCACGAGACAGTTGCTGCTACGTGGGCTGCTTGCGGCGGATCAGCACCCTGCCCTCGGGGCCCA